>JBNKZD010000088.1:0-4009 GCA_050301235.1 Chitinispirillaceae bacterium
GGATCGTGTTTTAGCTGCTGTGGGTAAGCTGCAACAAGCAGATCCCTTATTCGTTTCTGCCAACAATGTGTGCAATGCAGGAGTTTTGTTGTTGCTTCCGGCCTTAATAGCGCAAGGCCTCCTTAAAGGCGTTGAAGTATATGGGGCATTAAAAAAAGGATACTATGGGCTGTTGTCAATTTTACTTTTACTTGGTTTTATGGCTTTAAGTCGTATTAAAACACCGGAACAGCTTAAGAATTGCAAACCCGGTGAACTTGGAAAGATACTGGGACTGGACAGAGTACCAGAGGCAAGATGCTTACGTTATAAGATACAACAGATTGTTTCTCATAACAATGCAAATGAATTTAATCATGCTGTCAGTGAACTATGGCTTGGCGAGCAAGACAAGGATATGTTGTTTTATTACGTTGATGGCCATGTGCGCGTATATCATGGAAATAAAGCAACGTTGACAAAAAGATTCGTATCGCGAGAAAAATTATGCCTCGCTGGCACTACTGACTACTGGATCAACAATGAGATGGGATTACCTTACTTAGTCGTCACCGGGGAACTCAACGAAAAACTCCAAACCATAATTCTTGATGAGGTAGTTCCGGAACTATTACGAGATACTGAGAAAATAGTTACTAACGATCATCTTAAAAGCAATCCCACACAGGCAAGGTTTGTACTGGTTTTTGATCGTGAAGCATACGATAGTGCATTTTTCAAATTATTATGGGAAAAATATTGAATTGCAATTGTTACCTACAAAAAGAATGTTAAGGATAAATGGGATGAAAGTGGATTTAAAGAATGCAGTGCAACAGTAATTGGAAAAACAGTATCCATTCGCTTACAAGAACAAACGGCACAATTGGGTGATTTTACAGTCCGCGAAATCAGGAAGTTAACGGAATATGGGCATCAAACCTCTATCATAACCACCATGCAGCAGTGTAGTATGGAGTTTATCGCAGGTAAAATGTTTTCTCGGTGGTCTCAGGAGAACTTTTTTCAATACATGATGCAAAATTACGACATCGATAGGCTAACTGAATACGGTATAGAAGAGGTCGATACAGAAAAATTGGTCGTAAATCCATCATACAGAAAGAATGAATACGATTTAAAGAAACTCAGGGAAAAATTGGCTCGGGTTAAGGCGCGTTTTTATAACATTGTAGAAGAAAATATGGATAAATCAATAGATGAACTGAGAGATGCTCTTGAAAATGAGTCAAAGCTTCAGGAGGCAATGAAATTACTGGAAAATGACATCTCATTGTGTCTTGAAAAAAGAAAAAGCATCGATTCTCACATCCAGATAAAAGAAATGGAGACTGGAAGTCGCTATAACAAATTAAAGACAGAAAGCAGACTGTTTATGAATGTCGTGCGAATGATTGCATTTCGAGCAGAAACCGCAGTCGTAAACTTACTTGGGGATTGTTATTCAAAAGTAATGGATGAAGGACGGATGCTGGTAAAAGAGATAGTGAAGACGGATGCTGATTTAGAACCTGATTATGAGAATAAAACGCTCACAGTGCGCTTGCACTCATTATCAACTCCACGAGCAAATCGAGCTGTTAAGCAACTATGTGAGCTACTGAATGAGTCAGAGACAAGCTTTCCAGGAACGGAACTTCGACTCAGATATCAAACGCTCTCAAGTGATGGAGCTCATGTGGGGTAATGTTAGGTGCCATCACCTGAAAAGTGTTCAGCTGTCAATGAATCAGCTGGCGTGAGGGCGTTTTCATTTTCCGTGTAGATCAGGAGTCCTGAATGTAGATCCATTATAAATGGGAGGAAGCTTGGTAAATCAAAGAACTTTAATGTCAATTTTTTATGATTGTTTTCTCTTGTCATACTTAATTAAAAATCCTCCTCACCTGTTCCTGTACATGAGCAGAAACAGGTGAAGGATCTATTGGGAATTTTCAAGAATTATATGCAAGATAAAATTCCTTATATGCATTTGTAATGTGAGATTACTATTTCATCAAGTCAAACAACTTTGAAGTCGTATTCCAATTCCTGATCGTCATGTTTTTGTAAATTGGTAGTGAGATTATCTTAGCGAGATAACTTTTCCCCGCCAGTTCAATCAATCGGGAAAAATACAGAACATCTTTCCCTGGAACGACAGTGTCAACCCCCTCACGGATTTTAATACTTTTAACAGCCTCAATAGCAGTGAGGGGCCGTTTGAGGAATACAACATCGTAGCGGTATTTTTCCGGATCAGTACCAAACTTTTCAGGTGCTTTTGTAACAACCGATTCAAGCTGTTTTTTTGAGATCAGGACAATTTTTGATTGATAATCAAATGCTTTAGACAATTGTACTTCAATTAAGTCAACTAACTTTACTTGTTCATTTTTATCCGATGAAAAGAGAACATTACCGCTTTGAATATAGGTTGAAACGTTAGTTAAACCCATTGATTCAAAGCAGGATTTCAAATCACTCATCTTGATGATATTATTACCGCCGACATTAATGCCGCGCAGTAGAGCACAATACTTAGTCTGGCTCATTTGTTGAAATACACCTTTATGATCGCTTCTGCAATAATTTTAATGCCCTCATCAATTCTTTCCTCGGGAGTGTGTGAGAATGCCAGCCGGAAAGAATTATTGCGCTTACCTTCAGGATCAAAAGCACTTCCAATGACAAATGCTGCACCGTGTTTGATTGTTTCTGTGAATACATCAGATGAATCCATTGTTTCCGGCATGGTAACCCATACATAGAAGCCACCCTGAGGCTTTGTCCAGGTAATGCCTGAAGGCATATACTTTTCGAGTGCTGAGAGCATGATTTGAGCTCTTCGTGCGTAAACAGGCCTGAGAAAGTTAAGGTATGGGTCGAGTTTCCCTTTGCGAAGGTATTGGTCAGCAAGAACCTGATTCATTGTTGAGGTGCATGCATCCATAGATTGCTTTGCGAGTTCACACTTTTCAACAATCTCTTTTGTCCCTAAAATATAACCAAGGCGTAGACCGGGTCCGAGAATCTTTGCAAATGTACCTATATAACAGATTGGTACCGGTTCCTCATCCATTGCTTTCATCGGGATGGTCAATTCCTTATCCTCAGGGCGGAAATAAAGTTCACCATAAGGATCGTCTTCAATCATACAGATATTTCTACCCCTGAGAAGCTGTAATAGCTCTGCTTTACGTTTCTTGCTGTAGATGATTCCAGCCGGATTGTGGAAATAGGGACTTATGTAGAGAATTTTGACTTTGTCACCCAAAGTATCAAGTGTCTGTTCTAGTTTGGCAATGTCAATACCATCGTTGTCAAGAGGTATTCCGACAAGGTTTGCTTCATAGGATTTGAAAGCTGCAATAGCGCCTATAAACGATGGATACTCGGTGATTACAAAATCTCCGGGGTTAAGAAATACTTTTGAAACAAGATTGAGTGCCTGCTGGGCACCAGTAGTGATAATCAGATCCTGGTTTTCTGTTGCAATACCACGTGATTCGAGATACTTCTTAAGAGATTCAAGCAGTGGAGGAAAGCCGGATGTTGGTCCGTACTGAAGTGCTACCTGTTTTAATGAATGTGAAAGATCGTTAAACAGTTCATCGACAACATCTGTGGGAAAGAGTGCGTTTGCTGGCATCCCGCCGGCAAATGAAATTATTGATGGGTCTGCTGCAAGTTTCATCAGTCTGCGGATTTCTGACGACCGCATCTGTTTGGCACTACTTGAAAAATCTGTCATGGGAATAATCACTTTCTATATTAAAATGTCTCCTGAATATCTGAGTAATAAAGTTCTGAGTATTTTTAAATATGCTTTATGGAAATGGATGATTTCCATAATTACTCAGGCGAAATTTTGCAAATAGATTGCGCTGAAATTATTATATTATTAATAAGGTGCCTAAGGGTAGAACTTCTGTTCTAACTAGCTGAAAGGTAGTGTGATGCGAAAAATCCGGATTGTATCTCAGATTACATTTTTTCTATTATTCACGATAATTTTCTTTTTTACTCA
>JBNKZD010000089.1:0-10764 GCA_050301235.1 Chitinispirillaceae bacterium
AACCGTAGCGACCCGAAGCATTAAAAGAAGAGAAAATGTAAAAAACAAAAAAATGAGCATATCACAAGAGATAGATCCCTGAAGATCGAAATGTCTTCGGACACTCTCTAAAATTACTGATAGGTAATTTGATCTTTTTAACTTATGAGTTTAAAATAGTGCTTGCATTTGACTGATAGGTAATTTGTTTTTTTTAACTTATGAGTTTAAAATAGTGCTTGCATTTGGCTGGTACAACTATTTTAATGGATTTCTCGAGAAAATAAGCACTATTTTTGGGGAATGGCGCTATCAGCTTGCTCCAAAACAGACACAGTCAAATGACTACCGCCTAAGGCGGTAGCTTGGTTATATTGATACCTGGAAGGTATGCTTATAAACGTTAGTTAATTATTCATCTTCAAACTGTAAAACGAGCTGTTCTGCATCCAGATCTTGTTTCTCTTGCCATTGTATGTACTTGCGGATCAGTTCTTCATTCATACCAATCGTACTTACACAATAGCCTCGTGACCATAAATGTCGTCCCCAAAATCGTTTTCCGATTCGCTTATATTTGCGAAACATGCTTAGCGACAAACGTCCTTTCAGAAAACCCATTATACTCGAAACCGAATATTTAGGTGGTATTGAAAGTAAGGTATGAATATGATCAGGCTGTACGTTGAATTCAAGCACTTCCAAAAGGTCTTTTTTTGCTTTGCTAAGCTAAAAAACTCCCGCTTTACGTATTCTGCGACATCTCCTTTCAGAATCCGGTGACGATACTTGGAACAAAACACGATATGATACTTGCATTCATAAATAGTATGAGATAATTTCTTAAAGGTACTTTTTTTCATGAGAATCTCCCTTCTGCATATCTTCCAGGGAGATTCTCTTAATTTACCATTGTTTTTACGGCTTCGCCTTTCTGGTGACAATTAGCCTCACGGCGGAGCCTTTTTTTGGTACCACTGCTGGAAGCAGTGGTTTATGCCGTTAATTAAAAGTACTCTCAAACTTATTATTGTTTCATATTTTACCTAGCCCCAAAATGCATCAGGCACACCGACATTGGTGCTTGCAACTGATAATAAAACTGTTAATAAAGAAAAAACTCCAGAAATTGAGGTTGTATTTATTCTCGATAATACGGGAAGCATGGGTGGGCTGATCAGCACCGTAAAAGACAAAATCTGGTCATTCTCTAACAAAGTTTATGAAACAATTGTAAACAGGCTTGTGAAAAAGGAATTGCATACGAAAAGGGTGTTCAACACTGATTAACGATACCTTCATGCCGGTAGTGTTTCTTAACTCCGAGGTAAAGCAATACCCCTTTTGGGATTTTTCTCTTTCCTACCATGCCGATGTGAAAAATTAATCCGGAAAAACCCTTCGGGGTTTTCCGGATGGGTCATTACCTTCTTGCAGCCCCTCATTCACCGCTCCAAAGTTGGAACGCAGCTGTATTCAAAAAAATTAAAACTCATGAAACATCACCCGTTACTCATTTGTTATCAACTTGTTACAAAGATATTTGTACTCAAATTGAATACACTTTGTGAAAGCCGCCCTTTTATTGGTATAAGCAGCTCTTCAATTTTCTTGTTATATTGAAGGTATGAAAGAGATATATAAGTATATAGATTTTCGGAGGTATCTCGCTGATTTTTACCAGGAGAAAAAGCAGACGACTCGCCATTTTTCCTATCGTTATTTTGCGCAACGCGCAGATATAAAATCTCCGGTCTTTCTCAAACAGGTTATCGATGGGGAACGCAATCTGACCAGAAAAATGATTGAAAAATTCATTCCAGCATTGAATTTGAATAAAAAAGAAAGCCTCTATTTCAAAAATCTGGTACTCTTTAATCAGGCGAAAAACGCTTCGGAAAAGCAGGAATGCTACAGTGTCATGCTTTCCATGATGAATTGCGTACCGGAACACCAGCTTTCCAGCAGCCATTACACTTATTTCGAAAAATGGTATAACAGTGTTATACGCGAACTTGTCTGTCTTTATGACTTCAAAGATGATTTCGATCTGATCGCAAATACTGTCAAACCACGAATCACTGCTATTGATGCAAAAAAAGCAGTCCAGTTACTGCTTCGCCTGAAACTGATTGCAAAACAAAATGATTGTACTTACCGGCAGTGCGATATGGCAATTACCAGCAATGACGATATGGTCGCTCTTGCACGGCGTTCATTCAACAGTGAATTGTTGCTCCTTGCACACAATGCCAACGAAACGTTACCGCAAACCGAGCGAAACATTTCTGGAATTACTATGGGAATATCGAAAGCATGCTATGAAGTGTTACTCGAGGAGATGGCAGCCTTTAAAGAGCGGGTTAAGGCAATAGTATATCAGGATGAGAAGAGCACACGTGTGTATCAGCTTAGTCTACAACTTTTCCCTCTCAGCGAGGAGATACCACAATCCTGTGGTCAGGAGAGAGGGACAAACTCATGAAAAATTTCTCGTATTTCATGAAAGTAGCAATAGTAACGGGGTGCATTTTATTTACTACTTGCAGTATAACCTCACTGACAGGAGGCACAAGCACATCGGAAAACGGCCGTGTAACTGGAATGATTGTAAATCGAAGCGGGAAACCCGTACCGATGGTACAAGTGCAATTATTCACCACTGAAAATAACCCAATCAGGGATGATAAGGTAATTTCCGTTGCTGTTACCGATGAACATGGAACATACACTTTTGACTCAGTAGCACCGGGCAGCTACAATATTCAATCCATTGATAGTTTTAAAAGCAGCGGAACTCTCCATTTCGGGATTTCTTCTGCTCATGATACATTGACAGTTACACCGGATACCCTTGCGATTTTTGGATCACTGGAATGTACATTTCCTGGATTTCAGCCCGACTCCAATGACTATGCATACATTCCCGGTACATCGTTTTTTGCTTTTGTACAGAACAGTCGGGCACATATCGATTCAATTCCTGCCGGATTAATCCCTTCGGTGCGTTTTACCAATACCACAGATTCCTTAAAAGATCATGTGATCGAAACAAACCTTGCAATCATTCCTGGCAATACAACCGAAATCCACGATTTAGCGCTCTGGAAGTACTCAAAGAAACTGCTCCTAAACACAACATCTACGGGAGCCGATATTGCGGGAACCGTAACAGCCTTTCCGGTACTGGTCAGGTTGTCATCAGGTAATTTCGCTTTCAACCAGGCGAAAACCGACGGTTCCGATATTCAGTTTACCAAACCGGATGGAACTCCCCTGCTCTATGAAATCGAACGTTGGGATGCATCTGCACAGAGAGCCGAAGTATGGGTCAAGGTTGACACGATTTACGGAAACGACAGCATGCAATTTATAACTATATACTGGGGCAATCCTGATGCAGCAATCGTTTCGAACAGTGCTGCGGTTTTTGACACGGCGAACAAATTTATCAGCGTGTGGCACATGAACGAGGACCCCTCTCCAGGAATCGCCTCTATAAAAGACCGCACTGTCAATGCGCACAATGCAACTCCATATGGCACAATGTCCGCAACGAATTCCATCAGAGGCGCTATTGGAAAAGCAATAAACTTCGATGGTATTGATGATTATATAAATGCCGGAAATGTCCAGGTTCCCGCAAATTATTCGATCGGATTATGGGTGCTGTTGGATACGATTGGAAATTATCAGCGGTTTATTTTCAAAGATTCATGCTATACCCTATGGTACGACAAGGATTCTGTCAGTGTTCGTATGGAGCACATGAGCAACACGATACCGTGGCGTGGACTACTGCAGGACGGTGGGACTCGTGTGCCGATGACAACCGGGATTTGGTATTACATCACGGGCACATTTGATGGAAATGCCATCCGACTATATGAAAACGGCACTGAAGTATCAATGTCGAATTTGATTACGGTGATTCCCGGAACCAATTCCAAACCTCTTATGATCGGCCAGTCGATTAATTATTCTTTTGTTAATGGTATCATGGATGAAATCCGTATAGAAGGTATCGCTCGTTCAGCGGATTGGATACGGCTTTGTTACATGAATCAGCGAATCGATGATAAATTGGTGCAGTATAAATGAAGAAATACTATAAAATTTAAATTTCGGGAAAGGGATACCTTAATGGTTTATAACAAATTAAGAGAACCGTTGAAAAGAATAGCAACCGTTTCGTTGTTGCTGATTTCACCATTTCTATTTTCCGCTCAGGCAAAAACACTCTACCAGAACCAGAGTGATGTCGTCAACTGGCGGTTCGGAATGTACATCCATTTCAATATGAACACCTTTAATCCCGGCTGGGGTGAGTCTCGTGTCGATCCAAAAAAATTCGCACCCACAAAGGTCGACTGCGGACAATGGGCGCGTGCAGCAAAATCAGCAGGCATGAAATTCGGAGCATTGACCACAAAACATCACGATGGTTTCTGTCTGTGGCCCTCGCAGCAGACACCTCCCCATGGTGCTGAACGCTATACCGTTATGGAGAGCTCTTATCCTCATGACATCGTTAAAATGTATGTGGATTCTTTTCGGGTATACGGACTTCAGCCCGGACTCTATTTCTCAATGTGGGATGCAGCATGCAAAATTCCAGGTCCATCCGGAGACCCTGCGACGGTTCGTGCCGAGTGGGCACAGGATAGTGCGTATGTGATGGGACAGCTTACGGAACTATTATCAAACTATGGTGACATCCCGCTTTTGATCTTCGATGGTTATTCCTGGGACATGGGGCACTGGGCATTTCCTTTTCAATACGTCCGGGCTCTGGTGAAACGATTGCAGCCCAATTGCATTATTACCGATCATAACGGTCTGCTTTATGAACCCTGGGAACAGGATATTGCGGATTTCGAGGAGCCACTGGGTATTGTCTGCCCGGAAGGAAATACGTATGCTTCACAAACAGAAAACACTATTTCCGGTGACTGGTTCTGGAATAACTCCGCCGGGGACATCAATCAATTAAAGTCGGTGGATTTCATTACACAACATCTTACCAGACTGGAGCCACTCTATTGCAATTTTCTGCTCAACTGTCCGCCAAACAGGACCGGTGTTCTTGATGATGCCATTGTAAAACGACTGGGTGAGGTCGGCATTGCATGGAAACCCAACCTCTCACGGGACCCTCTGCCCGACCAGCCGCCTGTTATGGAAAGACCTGTTACACCCATAAGCGCCACTGCATCGAGCAACAACAGCACTGCGGTTAACGTCATAGATGATGTTAATGATTGGTCCGGAAGCAAACACTTTCAGACAATATGGACTTCAAACGGACCACTGCCGCAGTATGTCACACTTGATTTAGGCCAGGTTTATGATACATTAGACATGCTCATGTATCAACCGCGCAGGGACAATAACAGCACGACCGGTAATATCACTTCGTACCGAGTGCTTGTGAGCACCAACGGCACTTCATTCACACCGGTTGACAGTGGAACATGGGCAGCCGACGTGAAGATTAAAAGGTCGCAGTTCGAGCAACAGCGGGCGCGCTATATCAGGCTCGAAGCTCGTGCAGTAAACGGCGGTACTTCTGCAGTAATAGGAAACCTTTCGGTGGGTGCTAATAAAATGTTCGAGCCTGCCATTGGGGTTTCTGAAAGATATTCTGTACATCATCACCTTTCATTGCCAGCAGTGTGCATCACTACAGAATCAGGCACATTGACGCTTGATCCGGCATGGAAAGGTAAAGCGAAATCAGTCACTCTTTACAATTTGAATGGACAGCAAGTATGTATAAAAATGTTTCGAAAGAACGAAATTGATGTTAAAAAAGACTTCGGGGTTTCTAGAGGAATGTATCTTGTTAAGGTACACAAGATTTCATCCGTTAAAGATATCCGGTAACTTAAATTTACTGCACATTTTTGCTGAATGAAAACTGTACTCAAAACAAAAAGGATAATGGATATATGGTCAACAAATATTTCTCCGCAATGATCGGCTGCCACATCATGTTTTTATTAATGATGTCAAGCGCGGCAACCGTTACTTCCCAGACCATTTATAATACACGTCTTGATTCACTCCGGCAGGAGCACGTAAATCTGCGTTTCGGTATGTTCATTCATTTCAACATGAACACATTCAATCCCGGTTGGGGCGAAAGCAGAGTTGATCCAAAAAAATTTGCGCCAACGAATGTTGACTGCGGACAATGGGCGCGGGCTGCGGTTTCCGCAAAAATGAAATATGCAATCTTGACAACAAAACATCATGATGGATTTGCTTTGTGGCCCTCCAAGCAGGACGCGCCAAACGGGCAGCCGCATTACACCGTCATGGAAAGCTCGTATCCACACGACATTGTAAGAATGTTTGTCGATTCCATGCGTGCCTACGGTATCATACCATGTTTTTACTTTTCCGGCTGGGACGCGGCCAGTGGTATCCCGGGTCATTTCTCCGACCCCTCGGCAGTTCGTGCACAATGGCCGCAATGCAGTACCTTTGTTCTCGGACAAATCAAAGAGCTTCTGGACGGAACCTACGGCGAAATACCGCTTTTTGCATTTGACGGCTACTCCTGGGACATGGGACACTGGGCATTCCCGATCGAAACAATAAGGGGACTGGTGAAACAATTGCAGCCGAACTGCCTTGTTCTCGATCACAACGGCGCAGCTCCCTGGGAAGTTGATATCGAATATTTCGAGGAGCCGCTCGGTGTTACGGCGCCGAACGGAAACAAGTATGCCTCATGTCAAGGTCAGACCATCTCGGGAGACTGGTTCTGGAATGGCACAGCAGCGAATCTGGGCCAGCTCAAGTCAACAAGTGATATTCTCGGCCACCTGTCGAGGCTGGAACCCTTATATTGCAATTTCGTGCTCAACTGCCCGCCAAACAAAACAGGAGTTTTGGATGATGCTATTGTTCAACGTCTCCGCGAAGTCGGTGAAGCATGGAACCCCGATAATTCCCGATCGCCTATGCCAACCCAACCCCCTCAGCTTGAAAGACCTTTTACCCCGGTTTCGATAACAGCCACAAGTAACAGCAGTACTGCGGTTAATGCTATCGATAACACCAATGACTGGTCAGGAGGCCATAAACAGTCGCTCTGGACTTCCGGTGGAAACCTTCCGCAATCCGTGACCCTCGACCTCGGCGCCGTGAGGGATAGTATAGACATGCTCATGTACCAGCCCCGGCGTTTCGGAAGTACGGTCGGTAACATCACTTCATATCGCATCTACGTGAGCGAAAATGGTACCGGTTTTACACAGATTACAACCGGTACTTCATCAGGAAACAGTTGGGGAACATGGCCCGGCGATGAGTCCATAAAATGGGCACAGTTCAAACCCCAAAGTGCACGCTATGTGCGTCTTGAGGCAGTTGCAGTTACGAGTGGAACCTCTGCCGTTATCAATACCGTCACTGTCGGAGCAGTGTTACCATGTCCACTTCCTGTGGGAGTAAAAAGGTGGGATTCTAAAGTCACACTACTGCCATCCCGTTCCGGTATAAAAAAGGTAACCGGAAATGCGATGCTTGAAAAAAATGTTTCAGGAGAATCCGATATGATTTCTGTTTATGACCTGACCGGAAAAATGGTAAATACGAAAAATAGTAAAGTGTCGGAAGGTGTTTACATCATCAATTATAACAAACCACTTTCAGATAATAAAAAAGCTGATAGGTAATTTGATCATTTTAACTTATGAGTTTAAAATAGTGCTTGCATGGCCGGCTACAACTATTATGAATATTTCGAGAAAATAAGCACCATTTTTTTGTAGGTAGTATCAAATTGTGCTAATGTTTTGTTCGAAAAAAGCATAATCCAAAGAGACTTCTTCCACTGCGGTAGCAGGTTCAGCACCTATTTGAGGTGGCGGTCTGGGAATCGCCTCATTCCACTTACCACAGTGTTTCAGTATCTTTTTTGAATTGTGGCATCATCTTCAATAAAAGAGATAATCTTCATTGTCCCGCCACACTTGGGACACTTCAAGGGATCAACTTCATAAACATTGGATCTAAAGTTTCAGTTAGTGGTGGTTATATGGTTATACAAAAATGTGATCTCAAAAACTTTTTAGTGGCTAAGAATATCTGAATTGGTGACCATAGGCGGCTTCATTCCTACTTCAAAGCTGAAATTTTGGGGAAATTAGTTTTTATTTGCACTTTTGATAGAAGAACCTTATACTTTGTTGATAACACTATTTACCAAGGAGGTTATTATGCCATTTATGACCTGGTCAAAAGAGTTTGAATTTGGGATTCCTGATATTGATTCACAACACAGACGTTGGCTTGATATAATGAATATGTTTTATGATCAACTTGAAGAAAAAAATTTAAAAGATAATTTACTGAAATTAATTGATAACGCTATAGATTATACAAAATATCATTTTTCTGAAGAAGAAAAGTTTATGGAATCAATAGGTTATTCACAAAAAGATGAACAACAAAAGATGCATAAAGAAATCGTTAATAAAATCAATGGTTATAAAAAAACAATTGAAGAAGGTAAGTCACTTGTTTCGATGACTGTAACTCAAGAATTCAAAGGGTGGTTCAAAAACCACATTCTTATCGAAGATAAAAAGTATGCGAATACGTATCATCAGAAAAAATTATAAAAAAGGTGCAAAAGATCTAAGTTAACAATTGCTTAGGACAAGTAAAGCTCGATATAAAAATAAAGATTTTTTCCCAAAAAACCCTCACTCTTTTACAGGAGATTTGTGGGGTGTTCGAACACATTGACATAAATAAAGACTCTACCATCCTGCATGATTAACCTTATGATAAAGAAAAATCTTATCGGCATTCTGCATACTGAGCACATATGTGCCGCTGGGAACAAATGAATGCAGTGACAGCTTTGTAGACTCAGTAAAAGATTCTCTGTAAACAAATCCCTCTTTGAGATTAACAAGATAGACACAGGAAAGCATCGGGACATTGGTGGACGGGAGTTCACAATCGAAGTATGAGCGGAAAAGTTTGTCCTTCAAAATATGCACATCCTTCGATGGGACTCAGCAGGGAATGTGGGGCTTTCAGCTCCTGGGTTGGGTCGCAAGCAGTACTAATTACAACTTTAACGACTGGGCCTTTACGCAGGCACACCCGGATAAATGGGTGATCAATCAGAATTTAGCGGGTGGCGGCATCCCGGATACCATCACGTTTGGTTCGAAAGCAGCTGTAGAAGGCAATACGAACTTATATCTACAGCCCTGGCCGGCAGATTCCACCGCAGCAATCCTTGACCATTGGTTCGGGCCTGGCGGGCTTGGCCTGGATTCCACCAAATTACGCTACTGGAACATGGACAACGAAATTGAGATTTGGAATGGAACCCATGATGATGTTGATTCGCTTTTGTCAGGCCATATGATTACAGCTGAGGAGACTGTGCAGCGCTGGATCGCGGTGGCAAAGGCTGCGCGCAAACTGTTCCCTGGTATCAAGCTGGTGGGCCCCGCCTCTGCAAGCGAGTGGCAATGGTACACCTGGCCCGGAGAAATCTCCATAACATACAAGGGGGTATCGTATTGCTGGCCTGAATATCTGATCAAGCGGCTTGCGGAGGCTCAGGACTCGTCTGGAGTTCGTATGCTGGATGTCTACGATGTTCATTTATACCTCCAGGGGAGTACCAAGTCGCAGGTACAGCAACAGTACAGGCTGTTGTGGGATACGACATACCTCGACCCTAATGCCAACGGAGTACGTGCGTTGACCGGTGATTGGAATTCCAGCAACCCACAGCATCAGATGTTTTTCCACCGTGTCGAGGGGTGGCTTGATAAGCACTTCGGCAAAGGACATGGAATCACAGTGGGTGCCACTGAATCGGGTCTTAATTCGCTCGTGAAAAGCAATCCCTCCGAGGTCGCCACATGGTATGCTTCGATACTAGGTACCTTCGCCGACCACGGTGGGGAACTTTTTACACCGTGGGATTGGGGTACAGGAATGTGGGAAGTCTTACATCTCTTCAGTCGTTATGCGAAGACCGTTCGGGTGCAATCCACCTCAAGCATGGACAGTTTAGTATCGGCTTATTCCAGCACCACGCCAACAAATGATTCCATGACAGTGATTTTAGTGAATCGGGATGCGGCAACGCAGAATGTAACGGTGAGCTTGAAGAACTTCGTTCCAAACGGGAACGGCGTCAGTCTGCAGCTTGCAAATCTTACAGGCGAGACATTTACTTCACACACACAAAACGCTTTGCAAAGCGGCACAGTAACTGTCTCAAATGGCGCATTCAGCATAAACCTTCCATCTTATTCTGTAACGGCAGTGCGGTTTGCAGTATTGCCTGTACCAAATGCCCCACAGTTATCCGCACCAGGCAATAATTCAACAAATATTCCCGTTGTTTCAGATTTAACATGGAATGCAGCAGCAGGTGCTGCCAACTATCGATTACAGGTTTCGACTGATGCAGCATTTTCATCTTTAGCGGTTGATGATTCGGCTTTGTCACTTTCATCAAAATCTGTTTCATCTTTACAGCAAAACACAAAATACTATTGGCGTGTTAATGCCAGGAATGCATCAGGCACAAGTTCCTGGTCAGATGTTTGGAACTTCAGCACCGTGCCGCCCGTATCAGCTGTTCCACAATTGTCAGCACCAGGCAACAACTCAACAAATAATCCAGTTGCCTTGGATTTAACGTGGAATGCAGCGACAGGAGCATCTACATATCGGCTGCAGCTTTCGACTGATACGGCTTTTTCATCTATAGTAGTTAATGATTCGGCTTTG
>JBNKZD010000090.1:0-6966 GCA_050301235.1 Chitinispirillaceae bacterium
ACGACGCTCTTCCGATCTACCTGAACAACGCAACACTGATGGGTAATTCGCTGCAGCTTATCAAAAAAGATACGATAGTGACACTCAACATAACTCATTTTGAAAATGGTGCAAATAATGCATTAAAGGTGATCACAGAACAGATTCCGGCATCTTTAGTTCCACAATCCGGAGACAGTATTCGTTTTGTACCAGGCGGTCCGGTAACCGATGAGTTTGGTGTTTACCCGCACAGTCAAAACCGCCCGGTTATTTTAGCAATATCGGGTAAGCCACCAGTTATTACTGCAGCATGGTATTCAGACAGTGATGCTGATGGAAAAATAGACAAGGTAACAATAACCTTTAATAAAAATGTTGTACCCGAAAAGATACAGAGTTCATTTACCATTTCCAACAAATCTCCTGTCAATGTCAGTGGTTCAAAAATCACCCATGCCGGCAATGAAAAAACAACGCTGATCTTTGATCTTCAAAACAGTTTCGGATCTGATATCTTAACATCGGGAACGATGATTGCATCAATTAATTTTACTGATTTTCCAGGCATGAAAAGTACTACATCAGTTGCTGACAGTGCAGCTCCGGTCCTTATTGATGCAACATTTTCCGAGGGTTCCCTCTCATCAACAGGTGCATCAACACCTGAGACACTCAGCGTTACCTTTTCGGAACTGGTACAAATGCCTCTCTTTGAAGAGCCTTTTACCTTTATTGTAAAGTCGACTTCCGGAGAACCCTATTCTTTGCTACTCAAAGAACTAACCCATCTTGCAGCAAAATACACATTCAGTGTTCTTCAGGTAAAGGGAAGCGGTTATCCATCAAAAACCGATTCCGTATATATCAACCCATCCGCAAAAATCAGTGACATAGCCGGTAATGTGCAGGGGAATGCAAACAATCATCGGGTGATTCTAAAAGTTAACCCTATACAATTAAAATTCAAAAGTTATGCAGGTCCATCACCATTTGTACCCGGCCGTGACAAATTGAACATAACTATTGATCCAACAGTTCGATCACGTAATGAAATTAATATCTACACACATATTTTTATTTTTGATCCGCTTGGTGACTGTATCTTTGACAAAGAGCAACAATCCAACAAACTGATATCGTTGCAATGGAATGGAACCAATCGCAGTGGACGAACTGTGGGGACCGGAACATATCTGTTAATTGCAGAGATGGTAGATATGAAAACCGGATATAAGCAGATTGGACGGCATCTTATCGGAACTGTGCTGAAGTAGAGAGGATTGATCTTTCAGATTTCTCAAGCAACAGGATATTTGACATGCGACATCCGGTCCGGCCAGGTTGAAAAACAGGTATTTCATAGTGGAAGCTATTCATGCTGCATGTATCCTTTCATCATTACTACAATTGAAAAACGTGCTATTCTTAAATTACATTTATTTACAAATTTATCAACTGCAACTTGCGATAATAATGTCAACCAGTTCGGGATATTCATCCCACAGCAGGGAACTGGTATACGGAAAAGCCATATAAACAATGACAATATTGCGGGATGGCACTACAAACAGTATCTGTCCGCCATGACCTTCAGCAGCGAATGCGCCGTATGCCGGATAGAGCCAGAAGTAAAGGCCGTATGTCGCCCCGTTGAAATTACCGATACCCTGCGGTGTTGTTGCAGTTTCGATCCATGCACTGTCGACAACCACCCTGCCATTATAGCGCCCATGCTGCAGAAGCATCTGTCCCACTTTACACATATCCCGTGGAGTGAGATACAACCCGAATGCACCAAACGTCACTCCATCTTTCGCGCTTTCCCATTTCCAATTATCGATACCTAGCGGATCGAAGAGGTACTCCTGTGCATAGCGGGAAAGAGTCATTCCGGAAACCTTTTGAATAGCAGCAGCAACCAGTTGTGGAGCCCCATCATTGTAATGCAGCACCTGGCCCGGATCATACAACTTGCTCTGAGCTAAAATGAATTCAACCGTACTGCCTTTACTCTGATACATCTGCAGTGTTTGAATGCTGTTGTCAAAAGCAAGTCCGGTTTTCATGGAAAGTGCATCGCGCAGCGTGATTGTGTTTTTTTCTTTAATTCCCGTAAAGTGTTCGGGATAAATGGACGACAGCGTTTGATCGAGTGAATCGAGATCGCCCCGGGAGAGGGCAATGCCTGCAAGCAGTGAGGTAAACGTTTTGGTACAGGACTGAATGTTGTCTGTGTTATCGATATCGTTATTGTCGTGCGGATAGGTTTCAGCAACCAGGTACCCGTTTCGCATCACAAGAAGGCTGCGTGCCATGACAAACCGTTCCTCATCATGCACCAGACGGAATGCCTTCTCCAGCACATCAGGATCCATGCCCTGTAAAGTTGGGGTGCTGGTAGCTATCCCGTCCCCGTTGCTGCGGGGGACATAGCTGTTGAAAGGAAGTTTAACCGGATCACTGGTCATACACCCGGTAAAGAAAAGGCATACGGCTGCCAGAACCGTTGCGTGCTTAAGAATATTCATAGCAACACTCTCAATGTGATCGAATGTGATAGTGTCTGTAATGGTTGCCCGTGCGGGACAGCAATACTGCTGTAGCTGAAAGCGTAACCGATTCCCTCCCGTTTCGTGTCAAAAACCGGAAAGAGATATTCGCATTGTACCGAGCAAACAAAGATACGGTTCAGTAATCCGGGATTGATATTGCCATGCATGGAACTGAGAATGCCGGCAGCGGACACATCATCGATTTTCACCTGACGGTTCTGCTCCGGACGACTGCAGAGCGCCGCTATGGGAAGCCGCAGTGAAAGGAGTACTGATCGATTGCGGGGTAGATCGGCGGAAACAGTCGTATGTCCACCGAGATACCAGATATCAGCCCAGTAAAGATGGCTTTCATCCCAATTGGGATAGATCGATAGCGAATAATCACATCCGATCATGGGGCCGGCGAACAAATCCCAATTATTTTTTCTCAGGAGTAGAAACCCGTTGGAGTAATAAAGAGACACATCAAGGTGCATCGAGACTGCGCTCCCCTCATACCCTGTTTTTGGCCTTGCATATCCGGCCGAAAAGGCGACCGTGTGCAATTGTCGTTTTATTTTCCTGAACTCATACGATCCGCCTGCAAGCATGCCTCCGTGTGCGACGGGAGCAAGGTTTCGTTCCTTCAATTGAATCATCCCGACTTTCAAGCCGATGCCGTGAAAACCGGTGATGGATGAATCATTAGGAAACTCATTGACCGCAGCGGTACATAAAGCGGTAAGAACAATAACCCATAGCATGTTCTGAAAATTCAACACATCAATCCTTGAGCAAGTGTCAGATCAGATGTTCCGATCATCCTCAACCCGACCGGCACTGCCGATTCCACAGAGATATACTGTGGGTCTTACAATGTGCCTGCCTGAGGATATTTAAGAATATAATTGGATTCCGGGAAAAAGTATCTTAATCGGATCAATATTATTGTAATTATTTTAAGTGCCCTGACCTGTAATTAGTGTAGATTTTTGGGGTAATGAAACTGATCCCAGTCCCGCTCCTGAGCAAACTGGTTTATTTTTTCGATTAGTTCATTGAGATTGTGCATTTTTTCTTCTCCAGTCAAATAACAGTCAGATAAAAATTATGCCCGGATCAACCAGTAGCGTGCTTCATTGTTCTATCATTTCGATTTCTATACTTACGAATAATATGGACGCCACCAGGGCGATCTGGTATGGGTCAGTAAGATTAGTAGTACGCCAACCACCTGTGATCCCATACCCATTGCCCTTTGGCGTCGTCGGAAGGCTTACATCGCAGAATTATTTACATTCGCATTCACGTCATAACCTCCCGACGATACACCACGTTTTTCCATTTTTAGTGTGTTTTCTGTCTTTCATGGTTTTTTCCTCTTAGTCACCAAGTCACTCAGTCACCCCGTCTCCCAGTCTTCCTCGCCTTGCTTATCCTCATTCTGACCACGTTCACCCTCTATTTTCATCACCTGTTTGTCAAAGTCTGATATATAATTCTCATCCTGTATTTTCCGATACGAATCGTATTCTTTTTGAGCAAGAGTCACTGCCACATCATGAATTATTGTGCCGTTATGGCGATTTCGATTGAGAAAAATGATTTCGCTACTTTAGAGGTTAGGGAAATGATTCTGTTTGCCACTGCCAGTTGTGTGCCAGCTGAGTTGCATACGCTTTTAATAAAATTTCTGTTGTTTCTGATGCCTTTCTTAAAATACCCGGTGGGGTGTTTTTTGGGGGAACAAATATTATTACTTCACCTTTTTTCTGGAGCATGCCTTCACGATTGCATCGACCAGCTGCCTGTGCTATTGAATCAAGGCCAGCCAAAGTAATCATTTTTCAGTTGAGCAAATGACGATTATATCGCTTGTAGTCGTTTTGATAATAGTTCCTTATTCTCATAGCAGATAAATGTCAAACTGTTTGTAAGCGATCACCCCATTAACAGACGATCTGCAGGAGTCATCGGGAATCATGGGAATAGTTTCCTTATACAGGTATGGTAAAATTCTAAAATAATTAGATGTTTTGTGGAATGCTATAGTAAATGTTTTATTCAATGAAAGTTTTCCAGTATTGCGAGGAATATTTTTATCGTGGTTGCTTATTATTTTTTGTATATGGGCGCCCAAGGCGATTTAGTGTGGGTCAGCAAGGGTAGTGGAACGTTGAAGGTTCGGTTAACCCACACTTTGCAGCCTTAGATGTCGTCGAAAATAGAAATGCTGTTTATTTACAACCCCCAACCCGGTTCGCTTGCATGGGTTGGGGGTTTTCGCTCTTTCAGAGCTTGAAATATTGAGAACCCACGCGCGTTTACACTTGCACCCCCTCTCTGATAGGAGAAGGCATGCGGTGAGGCCACTCGAACTGGGCTGGGTGCTGCACTGAGCGGAGTCGAATGTGGGATGAGGTTCACATGCGAAGCGAAATGAAAAAAAGTGCAATCCCATAATTCTTCCAGGGTACAGTAATGCATCCAACGTTGAACATTTAATCAACAACCTCAAATTTGGCAGTCGCTCCCAGCAAATCTATTCACAGATAACGATAAAAACGAATGTACCTGTTCCAATATGATAGCTAAGGGATCAAATTCGACTTCTTAAAAGTTCTGATTAACAGTATTGTGTCCAACATTTTATTAAATATCGGACACAAATAATTTTTTGAATAGTATATTGGACACAAAATCGTTTCGGTTCCTAAGCTCACTATTGTACGCTCTCGTAGGGACCCGAGGGATAAGGACCACCGCGAAACAAAACGTGCAAATCCTGCGCTCTTAAAAAACTGTACTTAAAACACTACCAGTAAATCATCTTGTTTTCACTCGAATTTTATTCTCTTCAAGACTGAAAATACATTCTACTTTTGTCCCGTAATCACGATCGTCGTTTTTATCTCCAAATTCCCATCCGCTGATAATTCTTGTGTTCTTTTTATCACCTTTCAGGGCGTATTTTGTACCATCAAGAAACTGTAAACCTTCAACATTCCCGGTTTTATTTATAGTAAAACCTACATGTAAATACTCTTTCGCGCGGTCGCCCATTATCACACTTTTCCTGCTCACAAATTGGTCTATGTGCCACTGCATGATTCTCCAAACTTCCTCAGCATCCCTGTAACCATGAATACTGGCATAATATCCATTGATCAGATTTACGTTTTTAAAATTACTCTGAGTTAACTTTATATGAATATATTCGGTATCATTAGGAACTGCATTCCTCCCAAAATTGATTGATTCGAAAAAAGTCCTTACAATATTTGAAACTGCAGATGAAATGCTATCGTTTAAATTGACGTCAATAACTGTACCGTATTCATCAATCCCAATCTTTACTGGTATTGATTCACCAATTACAGGTAACTTACAAAAAAGATACAGTAATCGCTTCTTAATAACAGTTGAGACATAACTGGTATCTCTCTTCATCATTCCAGGAGTAGTGAAAAAATCCCAATTTTCTTCTTTAAAGAAACGCTCTTCCATATCTTCAGCAATTTCCTCAATATTATCATTGAACTCCTCCTGATCATAACTGTTCATCGATCCCGATTCTTTATTTGAAATGAAGGTGTACACTCTTTTTCCTGTATTTCGTTCATAAATATCGATAGAGAGCAGGCTCTGATGACACCAGTCAGGATCATCATCTGTCATATCTATGCTTCCCATACCAGGGATATAAATCACCATCTGTGAAGATCCGGGAAGTTCGTATACAATTTTTCTTGCATAATGCACGATAATACAATTATCAATTCCAGGATCGATATCACTATTTAGAGCTTTCATGTTTTTTTGATTATAACTTCTATGATACTCGTTTAACCATTCCGGCACATGATCAGATTCTTTTACAACTTTCATATGCTCTTGCAAATACAACATAACCTTCAGTTTCATCAGTGCAATTTCTTCTGCAGTAATCGCTTTATCATAATCCCAGAACAGTGCAACCTTTGCATTTTTAAGCGGTTCGAATGCACCAGCGACACATGAAAAAGACAATATCATAAAAATCAATAACCGAATCATGTCCAGAAATCTCCTTAACTTATAGGTAAATATCTTTTTTCTGAGTTGCAGGTCAAAATCAAACATTTCGTTAGCCATAACCCCTTCTTCAGATGATCTCCCTGCGTGAGTCGACGAGCTTCATCAATATAATTTCCTTATTCAGGTATTATAAAACTTAAAATAATTCGATTTCGGAGAGAATGCTACGGAGGATAGAATTATTTATCGAATACATTGTGACAGAATGGAGTGGCCAATATTCTTTTTATATCTCATTTGTTTAAAATATTGATCGATGATGTGTAATGTAATTTATGAAACGCCCTTTCAGGGCTAAAAATTCATATTACATTCAAATACCCGGGCATTCTATTCGGGCTGATATAGGGCGCTCCTTCCGAGCTTGAGAAAT
>JBNKZD010000091.1:0-9034 GCA_050301235.1 Chitinispirillaceae bacterium
GATCAGAAACGACGAAATGTCTCTGGTTGCCGACAAGTTCCGGTACTATATGTTCAAAGGAGTGACGAACCTTCCGCACCCCATCAGCGTGTGCACCCGCTTTATGCGAAAACGCTGCTTCCCCAACATACGGCAGACGAATATTGGGAGTAATATTACTTATTTCAGAGATAAATACTGAAAGTGACGTCAACATAGCAAGTTGATTTGCGGTTACAAGTTCAAATCCGCGTTTCAATTGAAGGTTTGGTATTATGGTGCAGAGATTTGCATTTCCACACCGCTCTCCAAGTCCGTTTATCGTACCCTGAACCTGTACTGCACCTGCAAGAACAGCAAGAGTGGATGATGCTTCTGCGCAACCGCTGTCGTTATGCAAATGAATCCCGAGCGGTGCAGATACTTTTTGCTTAATATCATTAAATATTGTAAGTAACTCATCAGGGAGCATACCACCATTGGTGTCACACAATACGAGACAATCAGCACCGGCATCCTGAGCGGCGAGCAGTGTTTTTACAGCATACTCAGGATCTGCTTTGTACCCATCAAAAAAATGTTCCGCATCGTACATTACTTCGGACATATTCTTTTTAAGAAATTCTATGGAGCTTGCAATCATGAAAAGATTTTCATCTAATGTGGTGTTGATAACCTTTTCGACATGCAGATTCCAGCTTTTTCCGAATATGGTCGCAACAGGCGCCCCGGATTCAACAAGCATTTTGAGAAAAACATCCTCAGATGCAATAGTACCAGGCCGCCGTGTACTTCCAAAAGCAGCGATCTTTGCCTTTAACTGCAAAGACCGTACTTTTTTATAATATTCCGTGTCGATTGCATTTGTTGGATTTGGCCAGCCACCTTCAATATAATGAATCCCCATATCATCAAGCTTTTCCGTAATGGTAAGCTTATCATTCAGGGAGAGACTTATACCCAATGCCTGATTTCCATCCCGCAGTGTCGTATCGTACAATGCGACTTTATGCAATTCACTTTTCATCTATCAAAAATTCCAATCTTAGCTAACCATTGAGGCTATCAAATCACCGACTTCTTTTGTTCCCATACCCATTTTACCGGCTGAGAGACTCTTGATTTTACCAGTTGCAAGTGCAGAAGTTACTGCGTCATCAATTTCAGCAGCAGCTGCAGTTTCACCAAGTGTCTCAAGCATCATTCCACCAGAGCAGATTGCTGCAAGCGGATTGATAATGTTCTGACCGGTATACTTCGGAGCACTTCCACCAATAGGTTCAAACATCGAAACACCTTCGGGATTGATATTACCGCCGGCAGCGATACCCATTCCACCCTGGATCATCGCACCAAGGTCGGTGATGATATCACCAAAAAGGTTTTCTGTTACGATAACATCATAGAATTCAGGGCTCTTGACCATCCACATAGTGCATGCATCAACATGGTTATAGTCCTGCTTGATATCCTTATAATCTGCATCGCCAACTTCTTTGTGAGTGCGAACCCAGAGGTCGCCTGCATAAGTCAGAACGTTGCATTTATGTACAAGTGTTAAAGTTTTTTTCTTATTACGCTTACGTGTGTAGTCGTAAGCGTACCGTATGCAACGTTCAACAACAGGTCGTGAATATGCCATGACCTGCGTAGCGATCTCCTGGCTGGTACCTACCATCGCAGCACCACCCATACCAGTATAGATACCACCTGAGTTTTCGCGGATTACCACAAAGTCAATATGCTCAGGACCTTTATCTTTAAGTGGTGAATCCACGTTCGGATAGAGTTTTACCGGACGAAGATTGATGTACTGATCAAGTGCAAAACGCAATTTTAGCAGGATTCCCAGTTCAAGGATTCCAGGCTTTACATCAGGATGTCCGATAGCGCCAAGATAGATTGCATCTGATTTTTTAAATTCCTGGATTGCAGAGTCCGGAAGTGTCTCACCTGTACGCTTGTACCTTTCGCCGCCAAAATCATAATTTGTATAGTTAAGAGAGAAATTGTGCTTCGCAGCAATAGCATTAAGTACTTTCACACCTTCATTGAGTACTTCCGGTCCGGTTCCATCACCGGGCATCAGTGAGATATTATAGCTTTTCATCCTGACAGGTCCTTTTTTTGTTAATTATGTATGGTTTTTAATTTCTTTTAATCAGCTATTAATGGTAATTTTTTGTTAAACATTTTCATCCGGGCAATTTTATTGATCACATTCATATAAGCAAGCGCAGATGCTTCAACAATATCGGTACTTGTTGCAGTCCCGGTAAACACCCCCTCAGGTGCCCGTGCAACCACCGTGACACGTCCCTGCGCTTCGCGTCCTTCAGTTATCGAATCCAGATGGAAATTTTCGATAGTAATTTTAAAGCCGACAATTCTGTCAATTGCTTTGGTTGCGGCATCAACAGCCCCATCTCCGCATGATGCTTCCTGCAGCGATTTACCATCAAATGAGACCCGTGCTGTTGCAGTCGGGATTGTACCCCGCCCACTTGACACATTAATGTACTCGAGTACATACTTATCAATAAGATCATCACTGTTCTTTGATTCCATCAGCGTAATGAGATCGTCATCATACACAGTCCCTTTTTTATCGGCTAGCGCTTTGAACTTGTCATAAAAAGATTGCATATCCAGTTCATTTTCCAGATACCCGAGTTCGAGTAACCGTGACTTTACCATATGGCTTCCTGAGCGACTGGTAAGATTCATCCGATTGTCTTTAAGGCCTACCGATTGCGGTGTCATGATCTCATAGGTCTTTTTCGCTTTCAGCACTCCATCCTGATGAATCCCTGAAGAGTGCGAAAACGCGTTTCCACCAACAACAGCTTTGTTAAGCTGTACCGGCATGTTGCAGATCTCCCGAACCAATTTACTGGTTCGCATGATCTCTTTTGTATCGATATTTGTTGCAAGTTTGAAAAAGTCCTTACGCACCTTTATGGCCATGACAACCTCTTCAAGTGCAGCATTACCGGCACGTTCTCCAATACCGTTAATGGTACACTCAACCTGCCGTGCTCCATGCGCAACAGCGGTCAATGAATTGGCAGTAGCCATCCCAAGATCATTATGACAATGGACCGAAATGATCGCTTTATCTATATTAGGCACTCTGTTAAGCACTATATCGATTATCGATCCAAAATGTTCAGGTACTGTGTATCCAACAGTGTCGGGAATATTGATTGTTGATGCACCTGCTTTGATTGCTGTTTCGACAATGCGACAGAGGAAATCTGCTCCGGTTCGTCCGGCGTCTTCCGCACTGAACTCAACATCATCGCAATGTTTCCTCGCAAGCTTGACATGTTCCCGAACAAGTTCAAGCACCTCATCCTCGGACTTGCGCAATTTTTTTTCAGTATGAATTGCTGATGTACCAATAAACGTGTGTATTCTTGATCTTTTTGCAGCTTTCACCGCTTTGGCACATGTAAGGATATCCTTCTCAACCATGCGTGCAAGTCCACAGATAACCGGTCCGTCAATTTCACGGGCAATTGTGGAAACGGATTCAAAATCCCCGGGAGATGAGACAGGAAAACCAGCTTCGATTATATCTACATTAAGACGTGCCAGCTGCCGTGCAATCCGCAGTTTCTGTTCGACACTGAGACTTGCTATGAGCGCCTGTTCACCATCACGTAATGTGGTATCAAAAATCAAAACTGTATTGTTCATTTCTCACTCTCTTTCGGGAAGATGACGCACGATACAGCCAAAACCATACCGTGCGTACACATCATAAATTACATTTCAAATTGAAGGTAATCAGTTACCCTTACGTCCCTTGATACCTTTTGTATCTTTTGTAATTTCTTTTGCTTTTTCTTTCGGACGAAGGCTGCGGGCTGCTTTACCAGCAAGCCACATCTCTGAATTACCCATTGTAGAAAGTTCTTTGTCCAGAAGTTCTTTATAGTTTGCCTTACCACATGAAGTAAGTACTCTTTTTGTTTCTTTTCCGCTTTTGACAGAATCATACAGTTCTTTAAAAACAGGGAGTGTTGCCTTCTTGAACTTTGGTTTCCAATCAAGAGCACCACGTTGTGCTGTAGCTGAACAGTTACCGTACATCCAGTCCATACCGTTTTCGTCAACAAGACGGATAAGGCTCTGTGTGAGTTCTTCAACAGTTTCGTTAAATGCTTCAGACGGGCTGTGACCATTTTTGCGAAGAACATCGTATTGTGCTTCCATGATCCCGGCAAGTGCACCCATCAGAACACCACGTTCACCGGTGAGGTCGCTGTATACTTCATTTTCGAATGTTGTCGGGAACAGATATCCTGAACCGATTCCAATACCAAGAGCGATACAACGTTCTTCAGCACGACCGGTTGCATCCTGGAACACTGCAAAGCTGGAGTTGATTCCTGCACCAGAAAGGAAATTACGACGAACATTGAGACCGCTGCCTTTTGGAGCAACAAGAATAACATCAACATCTGCAGGCGGGATCACTTTTGTCATTGTTTTGTAAACAATAGAGAAACCGTGTGAAAAGTACAGTGCAGCACCTTTCTGGAGATGTTTTTTAACTGTTGGCCATATTGCCATCTGTGCAGCATCTGAAACGAGCATCTGAACAACAGTTGCTTTTTCAACAGCTTCTTCAATTTCAAAAAGTGTTTTTCCGGGAACCCAGCCATCTTTAACAGCACGATCCCAGTCTTTTTTAATCGATTTCTTTTGACCGATAATAACATCAAAGCCGTTATCTTTCAGGTTAAGTGCCTGTGCAGGCCCCTGAACGCCGTAACCGATAATAGCGATCACTTCGCCTTTGAGGACTTTTTTTGCTTTCGCAAGAGAGAATTCCTTGCGGGTAATAACTTCTTCATTGACGCCACCGAAATCGATAATTGCCATAGAGTTGGCTCCTTCCGATTATTGTTTAGTTAAATAGTTTAGGTAGTAGTATAAAACTTATAATTTTCTGTAGTTAATCACGGGAACGTGAAATCGCCGTCGCCCCGGATCTGACAATTTTCCTGATACCGCACGGTTTAATCATTTCAATAAAATCATTCACGGTTTCTGTCGTTCCAGTCAGTTCCAGAATCATATTTGAAGGAACGGTTGAGATTACCCGTGCACCGAAAACAGTACATAATTCAAGTATTTCCCTGCGTTTTTCAGTTGAATTATCAACCTTCACAAGAACAACTTCTCTCAGTACCACCGGTTCATCTATAAAATCGGTAACCTTAATCACATCTATCAAACGATTAAGCTGTTTAAAAATCTGCTCGATGATACTCTCTTCACCATCAACAACGATGGTCATCTGCGACACCGATAGATCATCAGTCTCTGCAACAGAAAGACTTGTGATATTGTATCCGCGACTGGAAAATAATCCTGAAATACGGGATAATGCACCACTATGATTTTCAACTAATAACGATAAAACATGCCTTTTCATCATCCCTCCAGAATGTCATCAAGAGATTTTCCCGCCGGCACCATCGGAAACACATTCTCTTCCGGTGATACAATGAACTCCATTAGCGCAGGGCCATCAACTGCAAATCCATCTTTTATCACCTGAAGAACCTGCTGTGGGGTTTCGGCCCGGAATGCCGGAATATTGTACCCTTTGGCAACAGTTACAAAATCCGGAACATATTTTTTATTACATTTATCTAACCCAACACATTCACTGCACAAATATCCACCGCGCAGACAGGTTGAACTGTAGCGATGATTATAAAAAAGTTCCTGCCACTGACGAACCATTCCAAGAAAGGTATTGTTAAGAATCACAATCTTTACCGGAATATTATTAATTGACAAAGTTGCCAGTTCCTGGATATTCATCTGAATCGATCCATCACCCCCGATTACCATCACCGGTTTGCCCTGCTTAGCCATCGCAGCACCCATTGCTGCAGGAAGACCAAAACCCATCGTTCCAAGCCCGCCCGATGTCAACAGTGTGCGAGGAGTATTGCATTTGAAATAGTGTGCAGTCCACATCTGGTGCTGTCCGACTTCAGTAGCAACGACAGCATTACCCCCAGTAAACGCATTAAGTGCTTCAATGACAGCCTGTGGCTTGATCACGCTTTCAGAGGTTGTATAAGTAAATAGTTTTTCACCTTTCCATCCACTGACTTTCGTATTCCATTCATCTTTTGGACGGCTGGCAGCTTTTGCGGTAAGCATTTTCAGTGCAACCTTTGCATCACTGACAACCGCGACATCAACCTTCACGATTTTAGATATTGTCACCGGATCTATATCAATATGAACGATCGATGCATTTGGCGCAAATTTGGCCACAAAACCAGTAACGCGATCATCAAAACGGACTCCGATCGAAAGGATTAGATCAGCCTCCTGAATTGCATAATTTGCAGTTTTTGCACCATGCATTCCGGGCATTCCGATAAACAGCTCATGCTCAGCTGGAAATCCCCCCAAACCCATAAGTGATGTTGTCACAGGAATGTTTGTTTTTTCAGCAAAGCCCCTGAGTTCTTCATGTGCTCCGGCATGGATCACTCCACCACCCGCAAAAATAAGCGGTTTTTTAGCTTGAGAAAGATGGTCAATCGCAATATCAATCTGCTTTTCATCACAATCAATAACAGGGTTGTAGCTTCTGATCGATACACTCTGCGGATATTGATAATCCTCAAGCACCGCTCTTGATACATCTACTGGAATATCAACCAGGACAGGCCCAGGACGACCAGTTGACGCTATATAGAATGCCTTACGCATTATTTCCGGAAGTTCATTTACCGATCGTACCAGAAAATTGTGTTTTGTAATAGGTCTGCTGATTCCAACAACATCTGCTTCCTGAAAAGCATCAGTACCAAGCAGCGGTGTTGCTACCTGACCGGTAATAACAACCATTGGAATGGAGTCCAGATATGCAGTCGCAATCCCAGTCACAAGGTTTGTGGCTCCGGGTCCTGATGTTGCCAGACATACGCCAACCTCACCAGTTGCACGTGCATAACCATCTGCGGCATGTGCAGCAGCCTGCTCATGTCGGGTCAGAATAAAATCAATCTCTTTCGTTTCGTAAAGAACATCAAAAATTGGTATGACTACCCCGCCAGGGTAACCAAATAATACTTTGACCTTCTCACGAATAAGTGCATCAATCAGAATTTGCGCACCCGTCTTTTTCACACTCTCCTCCAGCACGATCATATAATAAAGAAATCAGTGGATGAAAATACGACCTTCTCCTTGAATAATCAAGCGAATATCATTATAAAAATAAAAAAAGCCTGCCACCACTAAGGGAGGCAGGCTTGATTTTTCACTTTTTTGTGTACTACTACAAACCTGCGCTCCCATTAACGGGAATAATAATACCACAAATTATCACAACCGAAATCCGCAGATTATTTAACAGATTTTTTGTAGTCATAAAATTAATGTAAATAATTTCAAGTGCAGAGTCAACTATTTTCTGCTCATTCAACCGTTTTGGTTGTAAAACCAGTAATGTCCTATAAACGGTAATAATCAGATTTTCATTGATTTAATTGTGAGACAGACAATCCTCACGCCACAGACAAGTTTTCTGATCGCAACCACCTTCAGATTTCTTAAAGCAGGGAAAATTCCCTTCAGCCTTCTGAATTGCCAGAATCAATTCATCTTTTTTCAACTTACCCGAAGAAATTCCCATCTCCTTCGCCTTTTTTTTAATCTCAGTCATCGCGACCATACTAATCTCCTTTGAAAAATTTTTTTTTAGTGTAATAAGGACATTGATGACGGTACTATTTAGAATCAAAAAAAACTCTTAACTTCAAGTACTTTCAATTTTAAATCCAAGTGTATCATAGTTTTCTCTCAGTTTCAAGAATTTTTATCACTCTATCAGGATACAGAAGAATACAAATTATTTTATATTGATTGCTATTACGTGAAAATTGCAGTAAATTAATGAATATCTACCATTAATGAGAAAAATAGGGAGGATAGTATGAATCACAATATATCTGCATCCTGTTTCATGCTGAGTGTTTTGCTGCTTTCCCAGAGTTTAAACGCAAAAACAGTGACATATCCCGGCCCCGAGAAGAATATTCAAGCCACGATTGAAAAGCTTGATGACGGGGACACGCTCCTTCTGAAAAACGGTATCTATTATGAGAGCCTGGTTCTTAAAGACAATCTCACGCTGATTGGAGAATCTGTTGCAGGTACGACCATACGTGGCAGAGGGAAGGGAATACTCATAACCACTGGGGATCAGACACTGATCAAAAATATAACAATTTCAAATGGTGAAACGGGAATACGATGCAATAATACCAGCGCTACCATTGAGGGTTGCATCATCAAAGACAACAAAGGTACGGGCATTCACACCCTCATCTCTGTCCCCAATATCAGAAATTGTATCGTCTATCGAAACCAGTGGACGGGCATCTATTGTGAATCCGGGCGCAGTATCAAAACGACGATCGAACACAATGTCATTTCTGAAAACGGCTATTGTGGTATCATGCTTTCGGGTACCTGTGAAATACTTATTGTCAATAACATCTTTCACGGTAATAAACAGTTCGCAGTCTGGGCTTCCACGGACTCAAAAAAGTCAAGGATTATCTATAACGACTTTTTTGGCAACCGGAACAATGCCAATTATTTTGCGACTGTTGATCATTCCAATATTAACGAGGATCCCGAACTTGATTACATCGTCGATATAAGCAGCTTGTTTTCCACAACGCCACCATTTTCCAATAAGGGAAGAGACGAAGAAGGCATAGGCCTGATTCCAGACGCCCAGATGCACCAGAAGATAATTGACTCTGATCGTGATGGCGTTCCTAATGATAAAGATCAGTGTGCATCAATTGCCGAGGATACTGATGGTTTCGAGGACGATGATGGTTGCCCGGATTTTGATAATGACAAAGATGGTATCTATGATAGTCAGGATAAATGTCCAAACGAGGCAGAAGATTTCGACGGTTTCCAGGATGATGATGGATGTCCCGATCTCGATAACGATAATGATGGCATTCCAGATGCAAAAGATATCTGTCCA
>JBNKZD010000092.1:0-10048 GCA_050301235.1 Chitinispirillaceae bacterium
CAGTGCTTTGTGGAATTTGAAAGTATGAATTTTCTGGAATTTTCACAGTACCCGGTTTGGTAAGTGTGTCGCGAGCAACGATCATGGTTCAACCGGGACTGCCGGGAGTATGTCGCGGGTAGATGACGAATAATGCAGTATTTTCTGATCCAGGTGGTCAGAGCAGAAAATACCGCACTTCGGCTACGCTCAGTGACCTGGGAAGTGGAGCCCGGCGGAGGACCGACCCCCAATGCCATTGCCTTAAGCTTTCTTCGCGATAATCGTTGGTTTCGAGAGCCTCAACAAACGGTGGCTGAGGTTATCGAAGCCATCATCAGAACAGTTGTCAACTTTAAGGCAATGACATTGGGACCGACCCGCCAGGGGGAACGCCCAAATCATCTTAAAAAAAAGACAAAAAAACAGTTATTGTATTAGTAAAATTCCGGATAATACTCATTGTAAATAGTCTGAATGGTTTTTATTATTCGTCCGGGATCTGCTGCCTGTGTCACCTGTCGCACCATGCAGAAATTGACTGCGCCAGTGTCAAGAACTTCACGGAAGTTGTCGAGGTTAATTCCACCAATCGCAACCGCTGGAATAGAAGTACAGGAAAGAATATTTTTAAGACCGCTGGTACCAATTGCCGGATCAGGGATTTTTTTGGTGGGAGTGGGGTAGACCGGTCCGGCGCCAATGTAATCCGGATTCAATTTACTCGTGTTAGTCGCCTGAAGTTCCGAGTGTGTTGAAATACCAATTATCATATCGGGGCCGACAATCTTTCGGACCTCATCGCATGATTGATCATCCTGGCCCACATGAACTGCATCAGCACCGATATCCGCTGCAATCTGGGGATAGTCGTTGATAACAAGTTTTGTACGGGTACCATCTGTGATTTTTTTCATCGCTTCGGCGGTCGAATAAATGGCATCTATAGGCCCATCTTTTATTCTTAGCTGCACAAATGCCACGTTGTATTCCACACAGACGCTGGTCAGGTACTCGTAACCTTTTAAAGGGTCGGTAAGAACTGCATAAAAACCAAACTGGTCAGGTATTTTGTTAATCATATATTTGGTTCCATTTTTAAATATATTAATATAAATATAATCGTATTTTAATATACACCAGGCTTTGAACCTGTCGGACAATTTTTAAGTATAAGATGGCAGGGGATGATCTTCTGGCAAATAAAATCTGAATTTCTATCAACAACAAAATTATTTTTCCCAGAACGATTATCAAAGATTTGCATTAAAAAGGAATAACTTCCCTTGATCGAAAATATCGAATTTATCCGCAATGTTGCCCTCCTCTACGATAAAGCCGGGCAGATTATGACGATCTGTATCCCTTCAGAAAATAAAAAGAAAAAACATAAGATGTTCTGCAGTTGTTCGCATGGATCATATGCAAAATGTTCTCATGCAAAGGAACTCGTTGAAGGGTACGATCTTCTGCTTGAAAAATATCATGGTGAACTTCCTGATTCGGTGTTTCAGAAATCGTTTATCAGGAAAATTTTTGATTTATATATCCGCGTGAATCCGTCAAGTGTCGACAATATCAGAGTGGCTACCTGCAGTACATTGTCTGATGGGATAACTGTTGAAAGTGCTCAGGGGAAACAGCTTGCAGACGTATTTTTTCCTGAAGATGTTGAGGAACGGTTTCTTGGCCGTATTCTACCTGACAAGCTTTCACGCCTGCATTTCATGCGTAATGCTGTCAATTTTGTTGTCAGTGAGCAGGAAAAAGCGCTTAGTATAATGGGGCAGAAATCGTTTCGTCAGGTGTCAGAAAAGAGTCTCTGGTTTCTGACCGCGTATCATCTGTTCCGGGAGTATGGTGATGATGGAGTGGTGCCTCACCTGGGTATAGATACAGAACTGAAAGTCTGTTATCTTTCGTGGTATCAAGGAGACAAGCTGGTGCTTAAAGCTTCGCTTCCCGATGAAATTGTCCCTAACATTGTTGAGATGTGTAGAACTGGAAAGCCAATTCGCTGCGATGCCGGGTTACCGGGGACGGAGCAGGAACTTTTGTTCAAACTTGTCAGTGATGAACCTCTGCGAAAAGTGGCTATACATCCGGTAGTTTACATCGGAGAGAGAGTGCTGGAGAACCTGGTTGAAATTAATAAAAAATATTGTTATCACTGCTACTGCTACATTCCCGAAAAGAACTCTTTCGTTACTATTTCTCCAGATAGTATGAAACTGGTTGCGACCGGATGGGGTGAGGTTAAAACTGTTGCAAATGATGAAGTTTCTGCATTACTCGAGGCCAATGCTGAAGCGTTGTCTATTGCCAAAAAAGAACAGTCTGCAGGCCAACTCGACCTGTTTGCAACTGCGACGACAGAAATTAATTTTGCACGTATCGCATACCCATCAATTGTTACATCATTTGACAATGTTGAACTCGATCCTGTAAAAATGGATGCTACCAGCTGTACACTGCAGATCAACTATTCAAGTAAAGATCATTCGGTTTCACTCGTTGCACTGCTTGATGCAAAAAAGGGGAAACGACGGTTTTTGTGTTCACCTGAGCTGACCATTGATATGAAAAGTCCTGCTATCGGTGCATCGATTGTTGGTGCAAAGGGGATGGGGAAAGATGGTACGGTCACCATTCCTAAAGCTGCTCTGATGCGCTTTAAAGCCGCGTCTGTGAGAATGAAGTTCAGTAAGAATAATACGCTGTCAAAAAAAATCAAAGACCTGTTTGAATTCAAGCCTCTGCGTGATTTTGTCCCACTGGAAAAGTTTAACGGTGAACTTCGTGAGTATCAGAAAAACTGTGTTCAGTGGCTTCTGTTTCTTTATGATAATAACTTCGGCGGATTGCTCTGTGATGAGATGGGGCTTGGTAAAACGATTGAAACAATCGCGTTTCTGGGTGCTCTGCGGGAGCAGCGTGAGTGTAACGGGCCACATCTGGTCGTTTGTCCGGCATCAGTACTTGAGTATTGGGAACGTCAGTTGATACGGTTTCTGCCCGGTGTACGTGTAAAAACCCATTATAGCGGCAATCGTGATCAAACAATTGCTATTACTGAATTTGACGTCATGGTGACCACATTTGGAGTATTGCGAAATGATATCGAATTACTTTCTGCAATAAAATTTCAGATCGTCATCTTCGATGAAATTCAGCAGCTTAAAAACAGTGCATCACTGTCAACCGCAGCAGCATTTAATATGGATGCTGTACTGAAACTTGGTTTGACAGGTACACCTATTGAAAATAATATTCATGAGCTCAAAACACTGTTTAATCTTACTATTCCGGGGCTTTTCGCCATGGACCTCGACAATGAACAGGGACGCTTTATTGACGAGCAGGGGGCCGGGATGTCTGAACAGGAGCGTAAGTCGATTCAGCGGATTATCGAGCCATTCATGCTGCGACGACTCAAGATGACCGTGCTCACTGAACTGCCCGCAAAAATTGAAGAGGTCCGTTACTGTGAAATGGCTGGCGCTCAGAATACACTTTACAAGGAAGTTCTTGAAGAACGCGGCGGTCCATTGCTTGAATCACTCAAAAGAACTGATGAGCCGATTCAGTATATCAATTTTTATTCGCTGTTTACCTATCTTAAACAGATATGCAATCATCCGGGATCACTGCTGGAGAATCCCGAAGAGTATATCTATTCAGAATCAGGGAAGTGGGAACTGTTCAAAGAATTGCTTGATGAGAGTCTTGGAAGTAATCAGAAAGTGGTCGTGTTTTCACAATACCTCAAAATGCTTGATATAATAAAGCTTCATTGTGAGATGCTTGGTGTGGGGACAGCACTTTTAACCGGAAAGACGGTAAAACGTGATGCACTTGTTCAGCAGTTTGCCAATGATCCACAGTGCCAGGTGTTTATCTGCAGTCTTAAAGCGGGTGGAGTAGGAATCGATCTGACACCAGCATCAACGGTAATACATTATGACCGCTGGTGGAATGCAGCACGCGAGGATCAGGCTACCGACCGTGTTCATCGGTTCGGGCAGACCCGTGGAGTTGAAGTTTTCAAACTGGTTACTAAAGATTCGATTGAAGAGCGGATCGATTCGATAATTCAAAGAAAACGAATACTTTCCAACGATGTTTTAACGGAAGACAATCCGGAAGAGATGAAGAAGTTTACCAGGGAAGATCTTGTTGAGATTCTGACTAACGGCAAACGATAAGGTGAGAATACATGGACGGTAGGCTGTGGACAACTTTGACTACATTAAATTAAAAATCAGGGCAAAATTTTCTCGTTTTTATTAAATAGTGCTGATGATAGGAAATATTGGCCTTATATTATTAAATTAGATTTAGAACGTTTTATAATTCAGTTAAACGTTTAAACCGTAATTTCTGTCTTCAAGATTTTTAAAATATACCGAAAACGTTTTCTTCAACCTTCTGGTTGTAATACTTTAAAGATATACCGAAAACGTGTTCGTAGCCACTTTCAGAAGATGTTCTCAATGGTTTAATAAGTAAATGTCAACGGAATCAGCGACAAATAATCATTAAAAGGGGGTTAATTATGTGCTACCGTATGATAGCGTTCCTGTGTATGGCTTTTGGGCTGACAATTAATGCTCAAACAGCAATTAATTTGCGTGGAAAAGTTTCTAATAAGGCTGGCAGCCCGATCAAAAACGCAATTGTTTCACTTAAACGGCAACAGTTGAATGATACAACCGGTACTGATGGTGCTTATGTGATCTCAAATGGAACCGCTGTTGTTCCACCTGTGTCTCTCATCCCACGGCAGCAGATTGTCGTTCTGGAGAATGGGTTGCTTCAATTCAGTCTGCCATCACCATCTCCTGTTAAAATTCAAATTTTTGATGTAAAAGGGAAACTTATTAAAAATGAGGTTGTTTCCAGTGCATCACAAGGTTTTTACCGACTGGAGATTGAGAAAAATACAGGATCCTCTGAATTGCTTATTATAAAAGTTACTATCGGGCAGGATAAGTATTCGTTCCGTTATCTCCCTATGCATAACGGTAAATATCTGGTGGATCAGACTCAAAGTGTTGAGGTTGTAAACGGCTCCAGACTTGCAAAAGTTGCAGCTATCAGTGATACGATTACTGTTACCGCTAACGGCTATATTACAAAGTCTACCCCGATTACATCTTATGTTCAGGAGTTGAATATCACGCTGGACAGCGCTGATGGCAAAGGGGTAAAACCTAGCGCCGGGTGTGGTAAGGATCCACCATTTAAGGGGGAATTAAAGAATACAATTAACGTAACTGCTGCTAATGCCGGGAATCGTATGTACTATGTTCGAATTCCCGATGATTACGACAAGAATACTCCTTATGCTTTGTGGTTCACTCCGCACTGTATGGGTGGTAGTGCTGAAAACGTAGCTCATAGCGAGCCGGATACCCGTGCCAGGTACGAATACCTGGGTATGTGGAGATGTGCAAACCCGGCGGGTGGGAAAGGTACAACGATTTTCTGTGCACCGGAGGGACAAGGTATAGGATGGGGTAACGGGAATAAGGACCTGGAATTTTTCCGTGCAATGATCAAAAAGTTTGAGAATGAGCTTTGCATCGATCAGAACAGGATCTTTTCTTCAGGGTTCAGTATGGGTGGATCAATGTCTTATGCACTAGCCTGTGCCATGCCCGATACAATGAGAGCTATTGCAATGCACTCCGGAGGTGGCATGAGTGGGTGTAACAATTCACATCGAGGACCTGTACCAATATTTATTACTCATGGTACTCAGGATGGTACGTGTACATGGCCTGGTTCCGGTGTACCACAAATCAATGATCTGGCACAGCGTGACGGCTGCAGAACCGAAGACCTTGCAGCCAAGTGTAAGCCGACTGACAGAATGCACCCGGTTTGCGTTGAATACCAGAACTGTAAAGATGGATTCCCCTGCAGGGCCTGTATTTTTAAAGGTGAACATATCGGGTCTCCGGGAACTCAGGGATCATGGGGAAAGAATGACACCTGGGTCCCCGATTCAACATGGAGTTATTTCAAGCGGTTTTATTGAAAATCATTGAACAACAATTTTCTGGTAATTCAAAAAACGGATGCAGGTTACAATGCATCCGTTTTATTATGGTAAAAGCCCGAATTAGATTTGTTAAAAAATTCCTATTCTTCGATCAAATATCTGCCATTACTGTACTTTACAATATTTTCCCTGGTGAGCTGATCGAGAACCGGCAGCAATTTTTCGGAAGGCTCAGAGAGATATTCTGACAATTTTGTTGCAGAAAGTTTCGGAGTTTCGAGTAGTTGTTTCAGGACTTTTCCACGCAGTTCTCTTCGGGACCCTTTGAATGTTGACTGCTTTTTATAGCTTGTGCTTTTGCGGGTGAGATTGCCAACCGTTTTTTTCAACATCGTCCCATAATCCATCAGAGCAGAATACCACCGACGTGGTTCTTTTTTATCTATAATGGCTGCTGCGATTTCGAATAGTAATGAATCTGGAACAGGCAGTTCACTGTCACAGAAATGATGAATAATTACCGTTCGAATATTCGTTTCCAGAAAAATAACAGGCTTATTAAATGCAAATGCAGTAATTGATGCTGCAGTTGCCGGACCAATTCCTGGAAGTGTTTCGAGGTGATCTGGCTGGTCGGGGAGCATTCCATTATACTGCTCGACAATGATTCGGGCTGCGTTACGCAGAGAGAGAGCACGGCGATTATATCCCAGTCCCTGCCATGCTGCAAGCAGTTGCGGAAGTTCGCTGCCGGCTAATTTCTTGAAATCCGGAAATCGTTTACGAAATTCGATGAATTTATCAATTACTCGGTCAACCTGGGTTTGTTGAAGCATAATTTCTGATATGAAAATATCATACGGATTATAATCGGTCCGCCATGGAAGATGCGAACGGTTGTTCTGTTTATACCATGAATAGACAGTTTTTCTGAATGCAACAACATCTGCCGAATTTGAATAATTGAACTTAGTTTTAGTTGCTGTCAATTTCCAGTGACCTTCCCCACCAGACAAATTTACGCTTTTTCAGCACAATGTATGGATCAAGTTTTACTCTATAATTTTTTAGAATCGGTTCAAGAACATCATTACAGAATCGATGTTTAAACTCCTGAGCCTGTTGCAGATAATCATTACGGATTTTCCGGGGATCTCTTGGATTTTTCTTGAACTCTCTAACTGCCCTTTCAACACTCTCTTCATTCGGATCGACAATGATTGAATTGTAGCTGTTATACCAGACATCTATATTAAGATCCTTAACATATGTTGTAACATTTTCGGGATATCATGAATCACGGACAATGATTACCTCTTTTTTAAATAATTTTATCGTGAAGACAATATAAAATCTGTATTCACCGGATGCAACTGTAGAAAAAACGGGCTTTAAACGGTAAAATCCCCTGATACCCAGTAATTTATCTATCCTTTCTTGATAATGGTAGAGTGGTTTAATGAACACATGCGAAAAATCCAACCTCTCAGGGTATAAAGAAACGTTACCGTTGTCCCGTTTAAAAAAAACCTTGAAGAAGAATCCTGTATAGGGAAAAACGTTTTGATTTTGGAAGATGTTACAACCTGGCCGTTCAAAAGTTCAACGTTCAGGGTTCAATAGTTATATGGATTGAGAGTAAATGTCCTTAAAGCTTTTGGGAAGAATGATCTGGGTATGTGGAAGAACGGACAGTTCAAATCTGTTACTCAACGCCGTTAAGTGCAATTGGTTAAGTGCAATTGATGGAAAACTTTCAATTCTATATCCTCTGGATATGGCTTCGGGGTCAGTGGTTCCTGTGAAATCGATTTCGGGAAAAATCATTATTGAAAATGTCACAGATAGTGTAAGTGTTTCAGCACAAGAGAAAGTAAATGTCACAAGGAGTTCCAGCTCTTACAGACGGAATTACAACGATAACATTTGCTTCAGAGGAGATACTTCCTGCAAAGTTAATGCTAGTTATGATAAATGATAAAAACATGTTAGAAACAGGAATGTGTTCCTATCTTACAAAAAAGGAGGGAGCTGATGCTTCTTTTATTTCAGTTCTCGATCCTAAAATTGTTACTGGAGCAACAAATACCCGGTCGAAAAATGTGGTAGTATTATGGAATATGTAAAGTTTAGTCTTACGCGTATAATGAGTACAGTGATGCATTAAATGTCAGTTTAAAGTATCGGATTCATACAAGTCAAATTGCCCTAATTGCTTTTGAACCCGGATTGATGAGTGAGTCCTGGTACCAGGATGATCAACCTGAGGGAGATAAGATTAATGGGGGTACTTTACCAGTAAATCAGGTCAGAAATGCAATATCTGTCAAACCAACGATAAACGTATCTATAAAAGCCGTTTACTAAAAATTTCTATTGATGGAATTGATATTAACTTAAAAAGTACATCGTATAGTCTCAAGCTTTTCGATCTAAAAGGACGGCTGATCGCGGATTTGACCAAAAATATTTCAAAATTAAAAAAGAATGTCAACCTTGAAATAAAAACATCAGGTCTGGCATCGGGGATATATATAGTCAGGTATGCAATAGGTAAAAACGTACTTCAGCGAACAGTTACCATTAGGTGATTAAAGAATGATTGACGAATTGATGATTGTGTTGTCGGGGACCGTTTTTGGTTCCCCTGACTCATTAGTTATGACGATGCTTCCTTTAACATTGATATTCTTTCCAAAGGTAACATCACCTTTTATTGTTAAGGAATCACAGTCACAAATTGACGGAGCACCTGCCGGAAAACGCTGGTTAAGCTGGTCTATCCATGAATAATATTTCGGATCGAGTGAAATGGTTGTCCGGTTCCGACCACACCGGTTATCCGGGGTTATATGGTACTGTTCATCGAGAATATACTGATCTGACCATAACAGCAGCAGCTCCTCGCAGTTCTTTACCGGTGCAAACCTGCTTCTCGGCACCTTAATCGCTGATGCATTTTCAAACACCGAGATTGCTGAACCCATTGCTGTTTCAACCTGAAATACTTCGGGGGTAGTAGAATCTACCGGATCAAGTCGCTTTCTGTTTCGTATTAAAGGTAAATGAATATTCCCTTTTGATTCATGCAAAAGCCTGCTGAGTGATGGAAGATGTATCCAGAGATTATTCGTGTTAAAAAAGGAGTGCTTTTTTATGTCTCTGAAAGAGTCGATGTCCTCAGGGGCACACTGACTTGATTCTCTTAATGTTAAACGACCACTTGATTTCAGTCGCGCCAGATGTCCACCCTTTCTGTCCATCCAGGTCCTCTCGGTTACTTCCATGAGAAACGAAAAACCACCTGATGCAAAATAATCCAGGATTTTCGGGTCAAGATTGGCGCCAAGATTGTCGATGTTCGAGACAAATGCATATTCATTTCCGGATTCAAGAAGACGACTCAACAGTCCTGATGTAATCAGTGCGGTATACAGATCACCGTGGCCCGGAGGGTTCCATTCAAGATCGGGATTCTGTGGAAATGATGCCGGTTTGAAACTGTCTGCCAGAATCTTGGGGTATTTGTGCTGGAGAAAGGAACCGGGAATTGGTGTGTCCAGCTCAGGATATTTAGAAATAAGCGCATTTGAATGCTCCTCAGTTCTGAAACTGTTCATCAGTAGAAGAGGAATGTTAAAACCATACTTCCTGTTCAAACTGATTGTCTGAAGCGCCGTAATGTCTAAAAAGGTGAGCCCATTCTTTACCGGGATCAGGGATTTGGCACCCTTGAGTCCCATTGTAGTACCTAAACCGCCATTAAGTTTGATTACAACCGTTTTTTTAAGATAATGATTGGTCATTGCCGGATCATCTTCAAGTGAGGAGAAATCTGCCAGTTCCTCATGAGTAACTGAATCGATCTCATTTTCGGTGATATATCCGGTCTTACCCACTTTAAGTTGATTAAAATAGTATAGAAATGTATCAATGACAGCTTCAGGAAGCTTATGAAGACGCATTTTTTCTATAATTGTGTTCATAGGGTTCAAAGGTTCAGGGTTCAAAGGTTCAGGGTTCAAAGGTTCAGGGTTCAAAGGTTCAGGGTTCAAAGGTTCA
>JBNKZD010000093.1:0-7424 GCA_050301235.1 Chitinispirillaceae bacterium
ATGCTTCGATATGCCTTCCCGATCATGATCACCGGACTGGCAGGCATGTTCAATGAGCAACTCGCCAACCTGATGATCGAATATGTACTTCCCGACAATTTCTATGAATCGATGAATATGAATAGCACGGATGCTGTGGGTGTCTATAACCAGACCCTGAAACTGGGAATATTCATGATGCTGGCGATCCAGGCATTTCGGTACGCTGCGGAGCCCTTCTTTTTCAGCCAGGCATCGGACAAGAATTCACCGGAGCTTTTCGCACAGGTGATGCATTATTTTATGCTTTCGGGCCTCGTCTTGTTATTTGCTGTAAGTGTGAACGTAGATCTTATCGGCACGGTGTTTCTTCGTAAACCAGCCTTTAGGGTTGCTCTGTACCTTGTACCGATTTTCCTTTTTGCCAAGCTTCTGAACGGAATTTATCTGAACCTCAGCATCTGGTTCAAACTCACTGATAAAACAGTGTATGGCATGTATTTCTCCATCCTGGGAGCAGTGATTACCATTGTAGGTAATTTATTACTGATCCCGTATATCGGTTATGATGGCGGAGCCCTCACCATGGTACTCTGCTACCTCATTATGTGCGCGGTATGTTACTACTATGGCCAAAAGTATTACCCCATTCCATATAAATTCGGAAAGATCCTCCCCTACCTGATCGCTACCTTTCTGCTGGTCTTGCTGTCGGGAAGCTTCCATCTTCAAAATTTTTACCTTGAAAGTGCAATACGCGTAGGTATTACGCTGCTCATCCTGTGGGGTTTGTTTTTGCGGGAAAAAAGGCATTTGCTTCCAAAAGCAGGGTAGATTTCCTTATTTTGCACTGATTTTTATATAGACACGATTCAATGAACATCATAATACCAATGGCAGGCCGCGGAACACGTCTCCGGCCGCACACCCTAACAGTTCCAAAGCCATTGATCCCTATCGCAGGAAAGCCGATCGTACAACGTCTGGTGGAAGATATAGCCAAAGTATATGACGGGGAAATCAGCCAGATTGGATTTATTATCGACAGGGATTTTGGCGCTCAGATTGAGGCAGACCTGAAGCAAATCGCAGCAGCCGTAGGATCGGAGGGTGTGATCTTTTATCAGGATGAAAAACTGGGTACCGCCCATGCCATTCTTTGTGCCGCAGAACTGCTGGAAGGAAATGTCACGGTCGCGTATGCTGATACCTTATTCAAGGCAGATTTCAAGCTGGACGCATCCAGGGATGCCATAATCTGGGTTCAGCAGGTGGATGATCCCTCTGCATTCGGTGTAGTCACGGTAAATGATGCCGGGGTAATCAGCGAATTTGTAGAAAAGCCGAAAAATTTTATCAGTGACCTCGCTATAATAGGTATCTATTACTTCCGGGATGGCGCCAACCTCAAAGCTGAATTACAGTATCTCATCGATGAAGACATTCGGAAGGGAATGGAATATCAACTTACCGATGCACTTGAGAACATGAAAAAGAAAGGCCTGGAATTTGTTCCCGGCCAGGTATCAGAATGGCTTGATTGCGGCAATAAGGATGCCACCGTGTATACCAATAAACGTTATCTGGAATACCTCAGCGGTAAAAAATTGATACATGATTCGGTACAGCTTAAAAACTCCGTGATTGTACCTCCTGTATTTTTAGATAAAGATGTTACGATTGAAAATTGTGTGATTGGGCCCCATGTTTCAGTGGGAAAGGGCTCTGTCATTAAAAACTCAATCATACAAAATACGATTATCCAGTCTCACAGTGAGTTAAATAATATTCACCTTAAAAACTCGATGATTGGAAATTACGTTACTTTTGAAGGTAAAGTCTTCGATGTAAGCCTGGGTGATTACAATAATATTCAGTGAAATTGAGCTTGATGGGCGTTAAATCCTTATTTGTTGTACTATTGTCATGCTTTTTAGGTTTGGCTGTAGGGGATGCCTGTGCTCAGAATAAAAAACCTGCCGAGGTTGACGCGAAAACACGACTGGAAGCTGAATTCTATTTTACCGAGGGAGAGAAATTTTTCATACTGGAAGATTTTGCGAAAGCACTGGTACTCTTCAAAAAATCGGCAGAAAGCGATCCCAATAACGCTACTGCCCACTTCAAAATGGCCCAGGTCTATCGCCTGATGGGCGATCAGGTAAAGGCGCTACAGGAGATTTCTACGGCGATCGGGATCAACCCCGGGAATAAGTATTTTCATGCCCTCCAGGCGGAGATTTACACCGATATCAACGAATTCGACCGTGCAGCAGAGGTTTATGAGAATATGCTTGCGAACATGGACGGAACCGATGAATACCTTTTTGAGCTCGCGGCCATTTACCTGTATCAGCAAAAATATGATAAAGCCATCAGCGCCTATGATCGGATTGAACAATATTATGGTTCAAGTGAGGAAATAGGCACGCAGCGCCAGATGATATACCTTCAGCAGAACCAGCTGGACAAAGCCATTGTCGAGGGCGAAAAACTTATCGAAAATTTTACTGAAACCGATAAGTATGCCGTGCGCCAGGTGGAATTGCTTCTTAACAATGGCATGGAGGATGAAGCTCAGGAAGAAATCATGGGGTTGATTGAAAAATTTCCACAGTCAGCCCGACTGCGGCTGATTCTTTCTGATATGCAGCGGAAAAGCGGAAATGTCGCCCTTGCAGAAGAGAATCTTAAAGAGGCATTTCGCAATCCTAAAATGGATATTGAAACCAAAGTGCAGCAACTCGCAGAGTACCGGACATTGCTTTCAGAAGATGAGTTGCGCGACAGAGCCCTTCCCCTCGCGGAAATTCTCACCGAGGTTCACCCGGAGTCTGCTATTGCATATGCCGTAAAAGGCGACCTTTACCAGGCACTTGGGGACAGGCCTGATTCTAAAAATGCCTACCTCAAATCACTTGAATATGATCAGTCAAATCTTTCGGTATGGCAGAATGTTCTGCAGATGCTGATTGAAAACAACAGAATGGACAGTGTTCTCCTGTTATCGGAAGAAGCCCTCGAAGTCTTCCCCAATCAGGGGATGATCTACTATTTCAACGGAGCAGCGAATCTTCAGAAGCAGAATTATGACGAAGCCGTTTATTCACTTGAACAGGGTAAAAGACTGTCATCTTCAAATTTAGGTCTGGTAAGCGTTTTTAACAGCATGCTGGGTGATGCATATAACGGCACCGGTGACTTTGAAAAATCAGATCGGGCCTACGATGCTGCACTTGATTTTGATCCGGACAATCTTGCTGTATTGAACAATTACAGCTACTTTCTCGCCCTACGAAAGGAAAAACTGGATAAAGCTGCCGATATGGCCAAGCGGGCTGTAGACGGTGATCCCTCCAATGTTACGTTTCTTGATACCTATGCCTGGGTGCTTTTTACACAGGAAAAATATAAGGATGCCTCGAAGGTAATACAAAAAGCAATTGACCTCGGAAATGTTTCTGCCATCCACTATGAACATTATGGCGATATTTTATATAAATTGGGGGATGTTAACGCCGCTGTTGAGCAATGGAAAAAAGCGCGGGAACTCAATCCGAAGGCACCTTTAATTGATAAAAAAATTGCTGAAAAGACTTTGTATGAATAGCCGCTTTACCTCGATCATCATAATATTAATGTTTGTTGGGATCATCGGCTGCAGCAAAAAGACATCAGGTATAAGCTGGAATTTTTTGGATAAAAACAAGCTTGATGTCCAGGAAGCCAATTTCGAATACTTTTCAGGGAAAGCAAAAATCAACTACAAGGATGATGAACTGGACATTAAGGCCAGGGCGAATGTAAGGATCCGAAAGGACAGTGTTATCTGGATTTCCTTTTCCTCCGTTGGCATACAGGGTGCCCGTTGCCTGATTAATGAGGATTCCATCACGATCATGAACCTGGTTAAAAAGGAATACTATGTGTTTAATTACGATTCACTTAGTAAACAATTTAATTTTGAAGTGAATTATAACGCCATCCAGGCAGCAACGTTCGGAAACCTTATCAAATCAAGGGATAAAACAGATGTTGTCGAGAAGGAAGAAGGTCTTTATATCCTTAAACAGAATTCAGGCAATGTTTCGATTGACAATTTCGTTAATCCAAAAACGATGAAGATTGAACGTGTTGAGATGACCGAGGACTCCACCAAAAACACCGCGGTCATCCGGTATTATGATTTTCAAATGGTGGATCAATCTGCCTTTCCTTATTCAGCGATTCTATCCATTTTTTATAAGAAAGGCGTAAAAATGCTGAATACCGTTATTGAAATGGAGTATAGCAAAGCAGAATTGGGTGATAAAGAGCTGAAATTTCCATTTAATATTCCTAAAAAATATGAGCGGAAATAGACGTCGACGAGGCGTATTTTTACTATTGTTTCTCCTTATTGTTTCCTGTGGTTATGGTCAGAAGACCAAGGAACAACTCCAGCGTGAAAAACAGGAAAACCTGCGTAAAATCCAGGAGAGTGAACGCATTTTGCAGGAAACAACAGGCCAGAAACAAAATACCATTGGTGAATTAAATGCCTTAAACCAGCGCATACGCGTACAGGAAGACCTGATCAATTCTATCAGGAACGAAGTACTCCTCCTCAATGAGGAAATTGAAGAAAATAATGCAATCATCGCGGCTTTGGAAGAGGATATCTCAAACCTGAAGGATGAATACGGGGCGATGATCTACGCAACTTATAAAGCCAACAAGGGGTTCAATAAATTAACCTTCTTGTTTTCTGCAGAATCATTCAATCAATTTCTGATGCGTCTCCGATATATGGAACAATATGCTGAGGTGCGGGAACAGCAGGCCCGGCAGATTAAAAGGGTACAGGAAACACTTTCAGACCAGGTCACTATTATTGAAAGTAAAATGTCTGAGCAAAATATCCTTCTTGCAGACCAGATAAGCCGGAATAAGGAACTCGCCTCCCTTAAACAGGAACAAAACAAAATTGTATCATCCCTGCAGCGCAGAGAAAAGGAAATTAAAAAGGACCTCGAGAATACGCGGAATGCGGTAGCAAAACTGGACCGCATGATCAACGATATTATCAAGGCCGAAATTGAAAAGGCACGACTGGCTGAAAAAAATACCAATGAAGCAGCCACGCGCCTGGCAACGGATTTCGCCCAGAATAAATCAAAATTGCCCTGGCCGGTATCCGGTTTCGTGACACAGAAATTCGGGAAGCAGGCGCATCCCGTTTTCAAAAATGTGACACAGGATAACCACTGGATCACCATTCAGACCAAAAAAGAAGAAAAGGTTAAATCTGTTTTTAACGGTCAGATCACGACTGTAGCCTTTGTGCCGCTGATAGGCAACACGGTGATCGTAAGCCATGGTGAATATTACAGTGTCTATGCCGGCTTAAGAGATGTTTTCGTTCGGTCCGGGCAGCAAGTGACAACGAGCCAGGAAATTGGAAATATCCTTACCAATAAGGACGGAGTTTCTGAATTAAAATTCGAAATTCGGAAGAATATCGCCCCGTTGGATCCGCAACAATGGCTTAAACGGAATTAAAACCATACATGCGATGTTTTTGTGGTAGATTTATCGGGCAAGTCCTCTTTTTACGTTGCAATTTAAATAACTATCTTTACCAAAATTAGAAACTTATAATCATGAACAGTATGTACGCATTTCTTGGGGGTTTGGGTGGACAGGAAGTCCTGTTGATCCTGTTGGTGATATTAATATTTTTCGGAGCTAAAAAAATCCCTGAACTCGCAAGGGGACTGGGAAAAGGAATCCGGGAATTTAAGGATGCCACAAAAGAAATCAAGAATGATATTGAGGAGTCGGCAAGAATAGAAGACGATAAAAAATAATCGTGGAAACCTTCCGGTCATTATCAGATATTCAAAATCAATTGAATAACGGGACACTTACGTGTTCCGCTCTTGTTTTGTATTACCTCGAAAATATTAAGGCAAACAACCACCTCAATGCCTTTGTCGAGGTATACAGCGACGAAGCACAAAAACGAGCGGCTGATATTGATGCAAAAATTAAGAGTGGCACTGCCGGAAAACTTGCCGGCCTGATCATCGGAATAAAAGATGTCATATGTCATGAAGACCACCCTATCCAGGCCGGTAGTCATATCCTCGACGGCTTTGAATCACAATTCAATGCCACCGCTGTAGAAAGACTTCTTGCAGAAGATGCCATAATTATCGGAAGAAATAATTGCGATGAATTCGCAATGGGTTCCTCTAATGAAAACTCCTATTTTGGTGAAGTTCGAAATGCCATTGATACAGAGCGGGTACCAGGTGGCAGTTCAGGTGGATCGGCAGTAGCGGTACAAGCAGATATGTGCCTGGTTTCCCTGGGATCGGATACGGGTGGTTCTGTACGGCAACCTGCCGCTTTTTGCGGAATCATTGGACTCAAACCCACATATTCGCGGATTTCAAGACACGGACTGATCGCCTATGCATCCTCATTCGACAGTATCGGGATTTTCTCGAAAAATGTGCGCGATATGGCACTGGTGCTGGAAGTAATCTCCGGTGAAGATAATTATGACAGTACAGTATCCAGAATGCCCGTACCCGCATATTCCTCGCGTCTGAATCCGGAAAACTCCTACCGTATTGCTTATATCCGTGAAACGCTGGAGAGCGAAGGGCTGCAGCCTGAAATCAGGGAAGCAACAGAAAATACTATTTCACAGATTCGGCAGATGGGGCATAAGGTCGAAGCGGTTGATTTTCCGCTGCTGGACTATCTGCTTCCGGCATATTATATCCTCACAACCGCTGAAGCCAGCAGTAACCTGTCACGGTTCGATGGGGTGAAATATGGGTATCGAAGTGAAAATGCCACAGATCTCGAATCGATGTATAAAAAAACCAGGACTGAGGGTTTTGGAAAGGAAGTTAAACGTCGAATAATGCTCGGTACGTTCGTACTGAGTGCAAGCTATTACGATGCGTACTACACAAAAGCGCAAAAAGTACGCAGGATGATCAGGGATCTTACGAAAAAGATACTCGAAGAATACGATTTTATCGTTTTACCCGTTACTCCCACTACAGCTTTTAAATTGGGAGAACATACTGCCAACCCGCTGGAAATGTATCTGGCAGATCTTTTTACAGTGCAGGCCTCTGTATGCGGCCTTCCTGCAATTTCAATTCCGAACGGAACTGATAATGCCGGATTGCCGATCGGGTTTCAGATCATTTCAAATGATTTTGAGGAGGACCGCCTCCTTGCTTTTTCTAAAATGTTAAGCATCTCAAATTCCATAAGTCTTTCTTTGTAATTTTTGAGAAAACTTGATAAGAAGGTATAATCTTCATCAGGCACTTCACCACGTACTTTGGGGGAGGTATACAGAGCGACAGGCTCAATAAACAGCACCGGGCCATTGTCGCGGATGGCAGCTTTGAGCAAGCCTTTGGCATCATAGGGGG
>JBNKZD010000094.1:0-17059 GCA_050301235.1 Chitinispirillaceae bacterium
AAAATTCTGCACATTGATGCTAATCAATTTGAAACCGTTGTGATTAAGGGGAATAGTGTTGTTGTTGATTTTTATTCATCTGAGTGTCCGCCCTGTGAAGCATTTGCGGCTAAATTCGAACCACTGAGTGAAGTATATGGAGATGATATCATTTTTGTAAAAATATTTCGTCAGAACAATCGGGAACTTGCTGAAAAACTTGACGTAAGGTCATCACCGACAGTTTTGTTCTATAAAAATGGTATTCAGCAGAAAGAGGTATTGCGTGGTGCAATAAAGAGAAAGGATCTGATAAAGAATCTGGATCTGTTACTTTCTCCGGATAGAGTAAAAGAACTGCATGGTGGTATCAAACCAAAATCAACCGAATGTGATCTTCTGATATTGGGTGGAGGACCAGCGGGTCTTACGTCCGCAATTTATGGTGCACAGGCACAACTTAAAACAATCCTTGTCGATAAAAATCTTCCAGGTGGGCAGGTTTCCACGACTCATCAGGTATCGAATTTCCCTGGATTTATTGATCCACAGCCTGGTTACATGTTGATGCATTACATGGGTGAACAATCGGTAAAATCAGGTGTTGTAAACCGTGTTGCAGTTGATATTACATCGGTGGATTTGAAAAAGAAAGAGATTGTTATTGACGAAGTTGAGACGATTACAGCAAAGAAAATCATTATTTCAACCGGATCATCACCTAATCCACTTGGAATTCCGGGGGAAAAGGAATATAAAGGACAGGGTATTTCGTATTGTGCTACCTGTGATGCAAAATATTTCCAGGACAAGCATGTAATTGTCATTGGAGGAGGCAACTCTGCGATTGAAGAGTCTCTCTTTATCGCAAAGTTTGCATCGAAAATAACTGTAATCCATCAGTTTGACAAATTGCAAGCAAATAAGCAGGCACAGCAGAAAGCCTTTGACGAAAAGAAAATCAGTTTCATGTTTGAACATGAACCAAGAGAGTTTGTAAAAAATTCTGACGGAACTATGAGTGCCATTGTAGAAAATCTCAAATCAAAGGAGCGGGTAAAGTTTACGGCTGATGGCATTTTCGTGTTTGTAGGGATGAAACCTAATCTTGATGAGTTTAAAGACGTATTTGAACTCGATCAGTGGGGATATGTAAAAGTTGATCAATTTATGCACACAAATATCCCTGATGTTTTTGCTGCTGGTGACGTTGCATCAAAACCATACAGGCAAATAACTGTTGCTGTGTCTGATGGAACGATAGCTGCTATTACAGCAGCAAGGGAAATTGAATAAAAATTATTTAAATATTTTATTAAACAACATTGAGAGAAGGGAATTTTATTATGAAGAGAAATAATCTTATCGCACTGGCTGCAATCGTAGTTGTCGGAGTAATCGGAATTGTTGTTTCAACTGGTGCGGCGGGCAGTGATACAACAAAGGCAAAGGCTGTTGAGCAGACAAAAAAAGTAGACAAAACGATCCTCTTTTTTATGAACCCCAATGGAATGCCCTGTCAGATGCAGGATCAGATAATTACCGGGATGACTGAGAAGTTGAATGGTAAAGCAACAGTAATCCGTATTAAAACAACTGTTGCGGAAGATCGCACGAAATTTTCCGAATATGGTATCAGAGGTTTACCTATGCTGATTATTGTTGATGGTGCCAAAAAAGAGATTAAGAGATTTACACCTGGTATTCAATCAGAAGAAACAATTCTTGATGCTCTTAAATAAAAAGGAATCTTGCTATGAGTGATCAACTTAATTTGCTGCTGGTTTTTGGGGCTGGGTTAACTAGTGTGTTATCACCCTGTGTTCTTCCGGTCATACCAATAGTTGTACTGGGGACTGAAAAGGATCATGGTTTGCGTCCATTACTGGTTGTAGCTGGATTGTCAACGACATTCATTCTTATGGGGATACTTTCATCTCTCTTTGGTGCAGTTGTTGGGCCGGCAATGAGTATTGTTGAAAAAATTGCAGGTGTAGCAATCATACTTTTTGGCGTGTTGATGCTCCTTGATATCAATTTATTTAAACATCTTACTTTCCTGCAGAGTTTTGGCAGTAAGTCAAAAGGTTCATTCAGTGGTTTCCTTCTCGGGTTGACTCTTGGGATTGTGTGGATTCCCTGCATTGGGCCGATGCTCTCATCTGTTCTTGCGCTGGTGGCAACTAACGGGAAGATGCTCCCTGGTATCGGTATGCTGTTAATCTATGCAGCAGGTTTTGCTGTGCCATTTCTTGTTGCGGGATACGCATCGCAATATTTTAGAAGTAACGTTTCGTTTCTGAGAAAATATCCGGTAGCAGTCAGAGTTATAAGTGGCAGTGTATTAATTGTCCTTGGTCTGGTAATAACACTCAAAGGCATGGTAATTTTCGGAGCTTTTTAAATCATACCTGAACTCGCTGATTTTTTTAGGAAATCGGCGAGTTCAGGTAACAGATCCTGACTGGAGTTGCAAATGGAAAAAATGGAAATTGATAAAGTTAAAAAAAGGAGATCGGTTATGATAATCAGGTTGATTGCCGGAGTTGTTATCGGTGCGGGGTTAGGATTTGCGTACTACAAATTTGTGGGGTGTTCTTCAGGATCATGCCCGATTACAAGTAATCCTTATATCAGCTCTCTTTATGGTGCTTTAATTGGTGGTATGCTTTCAATGCAGGGGTAGGGGGGGGTTAGATTGATCTTCTGAAAAACCAAAAATTCGCATAATGCTCCTTCGCCTCACCTAATGTCATTTACTTAAGCTTTCTTCGCGATAATCGTTGGTTTCGAGAGCCTCAACCAACGGTGGCTGAGGCTCTCGAAGCCACCTTTCAGAAACAGCTGTAATGCAATGACATTGTCACCTCACCCACTGGCCCCCTCTCCATTAATAAAATGGTGAGGGGAAAGAGAATTTTTGCAGTGATTGTTTTGGTATACTGTTGATATCCGTTTTAAGCCCCCCCTTAAGAGAAAAAAAGAAATCCAGCGGTCTCTGTGGCGACCACAAAGGCTTCTGGGTGTGGGGAAACAGAATTTGGGCGTCCCACAGAACTTGCTGCCCCACACCAAATCGCGGCGTCCATATTATTAAATTACTGTTTTCTGGTAGAAAACTCTTTTTGCACCATTGAAGTTGATCGGCTCTCTTATATAGGGTATATTTAATAATGAAAACACTGTTGAAATCGTACTTTTATTTGATTTGATGGTTAAACAGATTTTCATGGCATGTTTTCTGTAATAGAGGCCGAAATGATCGAAGTATTTGAATATCTGAACTACCGTAAACTCATACAGGACTGCTATGAGGAGCGGAAAAAAGCCAATCCGGCCTTTTCGTATCGGCTTATTGCTGCCAAAGTAGGATTTTCTTCACCAGGTTTTTTTACTAACATAATAAAAGGCAAGCGAAATATTTCACCCGAATATATTTTTAAATTTGCTGAGCTTTTTAAGTTCAAAAAAGCTGAGACAGAGTTCTTTGAGTTGCTGGTGCTGTTTGATCAGGCGAAAAATCATGTCCAGAAAAAATATTATTTCGAACGGATATTATCGCATCGTAAGAGTAAGATAAAGATTACCGATGCGCAGCAGTATGAGTTTTATAGTAAATGGTACTATACTGCAATCCGGGAGATAATTGATCTCAAACCGTTCAGGGGTAATTTTGAAGAGCTGGCGAAGTTGGTTTCCCCGCCAATTACCACTTTGGAAGCGCAAAAAGCAGTTGAGTTTCTCGAAACTGCCGGGTTTATCGAAAAAGGGTGTGATGGGTTTTATCGCCAGGCGGACAGGTTTATCTCAACAGGGTATGAGGCTCAGGCTGTTGCAATTACTAATTTTTTGATGTCGACAGCTGATCTGGCCAAGGAAGCGATCGATCGCTATCCAAGAGATAAACGAAGTATGGCAACTTTGACACTAACTTTATCTGAAGAGAGTTATGCGGCTCTTCACGAAAAATTAAAAGGTTTTACTCGTGAGTTGATGGAGATTGCCCGGTCGGAGCAAAAGCCCGACAGAGTATATCATGTAAATTTTCATGTATTCCCGATGTCTAAAGTATGACATTTAAAATGAAACAACTTTTACTGCTACTTCTGGTTTTAACGGTTAACCTGCTGGTGAGCCAGTGTAATACAGGTGGATCTGAAGTATGGGGACTTCATGGAACAGTTGTTAACGATAATGGGAATACAGTTGCGGGTGTAATTGTAAAACTGTATTTAAATAATGATGAAATTCTTGGAGACACATCCTCGTTAGTTACAACTACCAATAAAAATGGAGAATACACTTTCAAAGATGTACCCAGTGGTTCTTATGTAGTACAGGGGACTAACTCGCTATCTGGATCGGTAACCGAATTTCTTCGCCGAGGTGTCGAATACGATGCAGAAAATGGAGATAAGGATCTTAAAAATGACACCCTAAAGCATCCTGGATCACTTCGTGTAATTTTAAAAAATGCGCCTCCTAAATTAGTTGGGAAAACCGGATTTATTCCTGGTACACCGTATTTCTCTCATGTAGATAATGACATATTGGAAATTCCAAGAGTCGCTCGTGGAAAATATATTTGTAAAATTGAGAGTCCTGAAAAATATTTACAAGTTGTAACAGACTCCTTCACGATTGAACCTGATCTCCAAACAGTTATTGAAGTACAATTGGAAATTGATCCAAATGCTGAAGTACCAGTACCTGAAAATTTAAAATTATTTGGAATTGTCGATACTTTACTTGGAAAAGCAGTTATTCAATGGGATTCTGTAAAAGTTAGTGATCTTAAAACATATGTAGTCTTCAGAGGAATCAATGAAGATGCTCTACTAGAACTGCACACTACAGGTAGAACTGTCGACACTGTCGACCTTATTGTAGATACTACTGGAAAAGTGGTTACAAACTTTTTCCAGATTAAAGCGAGAGATAGCAGCAATAATCTTAGTTTAGGAGATGCCATCATAAACATTGATGCTCCATCACCAAAGATTTTGAAAACTCAAATTACTGCTACCTTGCTAACCCCACATTCAATACTTTTCATTGGCGATACTGCAAGAATAATAATTACTGTAGAAAACAAAGGACGATTAATTGATTCCGTTACCTGGGCGTTTGGAGACAGTAACTCTATTATAAAAACGGTACATTTTGACGGTGCTACGCATCTATACTGTGATACCATGATTATGGTTTGGAAAGACAGCTCTGAAAAGATATGGTATATATCAGCTTATGATAATAGTGGAAGTAAAGAATCAATTGTTCAACAAGTAAAAGGTTCGGAGATGCATGAACCAAATACCTGGCAGATTTTTCAAACACCTAATCCAAAAGTTAAACAGGCGTTGACCGCTGTTTCAGATGGGAAAAGGATATACCTGATGGGTGGTTATTCTGAAAAAATCAGTAATCCAGGGCAACGTCCTAGATTGATCGGTTCTGATACCATTACATTTTTCTCACCTGACTCTTTTGATGGTTACCACTATGCAAAAATGAACTTGCCGCGTTATTATCATTCATCAGTTTTCTATAACGGGAAAATATATTCGATAGGTGGAATGGTAAACCAACTAAGCTTTTCTACGATTGAAATGTTTGATCCCGTTACAAACCAGTCAGTTACTGTGGACACCTTGCCGTATATTCGATTTTCAGCATCTGTTGCAGTATATGGAAATAGTTTCATAATTTCAGGTGGAGATTTTCTTCCAAATCCGGATAGCGATGAACGACGTATCACCGGGTTAATAGAAAAGTACGATTTATCATTATTGGAAAAAGGTGGTGAGCCGCTGAGTACCTTGGGGACTATGCTCATACCAAGAAAAAATCATTCAACGGTTGTGTGTGGCAGCAAATTGTTTATAATGGGTGGCTATGATTCAAATGAAGAATCTACCCTTAATGATGTCGAGAGTATGGATCTTGAGACAAATGCACAAGCAGTTTTAGCATCGATGAGTAATGCGCGAAGTCTTTTTGCAGCAGTTACAATTTCAGACAAGATCTATGTATTTGGTGGCTGGGGAAATGATGGCACGGGTTTGAAGACTGTTGAGACATATGATACGAAAAAACCATCCGGATGGAAGTTTGTTAAAGAAATGAAAAATAAAAGATACTGGATGGCAGCTACAGTGCATAAGAATAAGATCTATCTGGCGGGCGGTACTACTATTACCAGTGATGGAAGAACCGAATTGGATTCAACAATAAGTATTTATAATCCCTGACATTTCGAATGTATATGGAATCGAAAATTAGAAAAATTCAGGAAATAATTAACCCGGGTAAAGCTGTTTTGCTCTTGTTGTTGATTGGCCTTTTTTGTCTTTCCAGTGGTGCGCAGTCTATATACTTTTACAAGGGCTTTTTATTTAAACATCCCTATTTCGAAAACAAAAGTTTATACACAGCACAGTCTGATGTAATTATTGAATCACCTGAAATATTTCAGAAAATATCACCTGAAGTCATTACCTATACAGGTGTTGACAGTAACGCAGTTGGAGCTTATATCAGTGGTGATTCACTGTGTCTTTTTTCCTCTTCACTTATTAAGGGGTTTTGTTATGCTACTCTCAATTGTAATGCTCCGAAATATGTTTCTTTGGGATCAATTGGCATAGATTCCAACACAGTGATTTATGCAGTAAAAAGCAGTTCTACTGATACTGTTAAATTATGTGTAAGCAGCAGTGGAGGCCGGATCTATATCTTTTCTATAATTACAGCAACTCAAAATATAGCATCCAGAGACAGTATCGTTTTAAGTAATGCCAGTGGACGGATAATCTCATCGATCAGTGGCAATTCAGCAAGCTTTAAAATTGCCGATTCGCAGTTATGGGTAACCGGAAATAATGGGTTATTGCGGTCAATTAAGATCGGAACATCTATGAGTGATTCGGTTTTTGACATTGCTGCGACCGAAAATGTTAAATGTTATGGAGATGGTTTTGCCGGTACTGCGAATGGTTCAGTTTTTGAACGTAAAGGGAATGTTTTTGAAAAAGTTTATACTGTTCCAGGTTCAATACGATCAATTAATGCAGGTGCGTTAGCCGGGAATGGGGTTGTATCTGCAAAAACGCCTCTTGGATGGACTAAAATTATTGATGGTAGTGGTGTTCAGTATAGGGAATGTGTTGTGTCTGCGAACAGCAGTGGTGCATTATATGAAATGATTGATGAACAATGGGGAATTGACACAATACATGGCACAAATTCAAATACACAGATTTCTTCGATTACACCAGAATCTTTCATGACCTATGTAAATTCTTCAACAAAGTATTCATATGCTAGTCGAACAAACGATACCTTGAAGATCAGGCTTGCAGATTTCGAAAAAAACTATCAGCCATTATCGTTTGTTTTGTATGATGGAATGACAACTAAAGAGGTTGGAAAAATAAGTTCCCAATTGGACAATAATGATCCGTCACGCGAATGCGTTGTTGGAAAAACATCTTTGGCGGATTCTGTAATCCAGGTAATTCTTACCCCCGGCCTGGTGACGATCTCTGCATCAATGCTTACCGGGCGTGATAATGTGGAGTGTCAACAATGCATACAGAGACTATCTACATTTAAAAGTGATATCTCCTGGGGTTATAAAAACGAGTTGACAATACGCTCTTCAACTCAGACCTTGGTAATGGTAAACGATAAAGGGGCGGTTACATCTCTTTTAAATGCTAGTCATCAAAATGGTCAGATGGTACACATATGTAAAGGTGGGCGACTCTCTTTGATCACATTACAAGCTGGAGACGAAATTAAATCGGTCACTGTTTTCAATTTGAATGGAAAGCGTATCGGCAGTATGCACTCCGGGAATACCATCACACTCGGAAAAACCGGAAGTGGAATAGTGACGGTCCAGGTTCTTCTAAAAAGTGGAAAAGTTGTTTCCACCCGTACAGTGCTCACACAACGGTAACTATCAGGGTTGATAATTACTTCTGTCTAACTGCAATACACTCTATCTCTATTTTCGCACCGAATGGCAATCCTGCTACTTGAATCGTAGATCGCGCTGGTTTATGTTCCCCAAACGCTTCTGCATACAGAGTATTAAATTTCGGAAAATCACTTATTGAGGATAAAAAGACGGTAGTTTTAACTACATCTGAGAGTGTTACTCCTGCAGCATCAAGAACTGCACGCATATTTTTAAAAATTTGTGTAGCCTGTCCCTCGATAGTTTCATCTATCAGTTTCCCGGTTTCCGGATTAATGCCTAACTGTCCGGAGCAGAAGATTAAATTTTCAGATTGAATAGCCTGTGAGTAGGGACCTATTGCAGCAGGTGCATTTTTTGAGCTAATTTGCTTCAGCATAATGTGACTCCTATATAGAACTCTGAACGTTGAACCTGTGAATGGTTAAAAAAATAAATTGCAGAACATTAAAAAATTGCATATTTTACTCATGTATTGTTTCAATAATAGAACCGAATTTTGCTCAAATTCAGTTTTTGTGCCAAATGAAAAAACAGTTTTATGCTGCTTCGAAACCTGTAATGCTATAGAAAATATTTCTGATGAAGCATTAAAGGAGCAAGTTTTTGAAGGTAATTACAGAAAAAGGTGTGGTTATCAGACAAGTAGTATTTTTTATGTATTTACTTACTTTTGGTGCATTCGGGGGGCAGCAGGGTACATCAAAATCAATAATACCAGATTATTTTTATACAGATCCGGACAGTTCTGAGATAAATTTTTTAAGCAGTATCGATGATTTATTTAATTTTTACAAGTCAGGTACAAATCCGTCTTCCGGGTGTGATGGCTATGGGTATGATCATTCAAGTGATACAATAAAACTGCTATACCGTGATTTTTCAACCTCATTTTCTTTCCCGTTTAAAAATTATATCACTTCCCCTTATGGTCCTCGTAATCAGATTTTTCATTCCGGGATAGATATTAAACTTCAGACTGGAGATACTGTTCGTGCTGTGTTTGATGGGAATGTCAGAGTGGTAACTGTGGATAAAGGCGGATACGGCAAATTGATAATCATTAATCATGGCAAAGGATTGGAGACACTGTATGCGCATCTTTCGAAGTGTATTATAAATCAAAATGCCACGGTTTCAGCCGGTGATGTTATCGGTTTGGGTGGGAATACTGGCCGTTCTTCCGGCAGTCATCTTCATTTTGAAATCCGGCATTGCGGAGAAGCTTTTGATCCATTTGCAATTCTGAATTTCGAAACGTTTGCATTAAAAAGTGATACTCTTATTGTATCTCCGGAATGCTTCAGTTCCGGGTTTAATCAAAAAACAGCAACTTGTCATAAAGTGCGGGAAGGTGATACACTCAGCAGGATCGCGTCCAGGTATCATATCTCAATAGCGAAATTATGTCGTTTAAACAATATCACACCACAGACAGTACTAAAAATAGGAAAAAATCTTGTCCTTAAAAGTGGTTCCTGAATCGAAAATTGATCGATCTGTCGTTGCATGGAGTGTATTCCGGAATATATATTCTTCTGCGTTCGTTTTTGAATAGTTAAAGTTATTCATATTATTCGGACACATTTGTAAATATTATTTTATAATTCCTGATATTTGCGAAAATTTGAAAATTATGCGGCCATAGCTCAATTGGATAGAGCATCTGACTACGGATCAGAAGGTTAGGAGTTCGACCCTCTTTGGCCGTATTAAATAACTCGAAAAAGTGCCCGGTTTTTACAGAATCGGGCACTTTTTTTTATATGGCTTATAGATCTGATTAAATTGGAATAATTAAAAGGGTAATTATATTGGTAAATTGTTCCCGAATGCATGTTTTTCTATTCGAGGGATGTATAAAAAACAATCTCACCCTTAAGTGTCATCACTCAAACATAAAATTGCTTTTACGGTCTGCTTTAGATATATTATATAAATATGTACTTGTCTTATGAAAGTCGAACAACGCACCCGGAAGGTTAGGTACTATGGAAAGCATGCTTCTTTTTTGGTTGATACAGGTCTTTGTTCTTCTTTTGGGAGTATCAATTGGGCATAGTGTACTACTTCTAAAAATCCGACATGAAGAAAATAGAAAACGTGAGCTGGAGTTAGCACTTCTTGAGAAACGATCAGATATTCTTCAGCAGGGTAAGAAAATTGCTCATGATCTTGAAGAGGTGTTGTACAAGGCAAAGGTTCAGCAGGAAATTGATGATATCATAAAAAAGAATGGAACACGATAGCCATAGTGTTACGACATTTTTGTAAGGTATTATATTCAAAGTAGTTAAGAAGAGCTTCCCAATCAATACTCTCAATTCCGGATACAATTTAATTGCTGATAAGTCGAATATATTTTCACACGAATGTTTTTTTTAAAAAAAAGATTGACTTCCTTGCCGGAATTCATTATTATTTGTTCTGCAAATTATAACCGTGATCAGAATATGTACCTTAAGGAGGTGATACACCGTGATTCTCGATGAACAGTTTGATGCTGATGAGATTCTGCGTGATGTAGATGAACGATATGTAGATGAAGACACTGATGAAGACGATGATATGCGTGAACTGAATTTTGGTAATCTTCATGATGAAAACGCCAATTTTAGTGATATGGCCAGTGATCTTGACAATCAAGATGACTTGTGGGAATAAGACCAATAGGGTACGCAAAACCTGCTCGTATTATACGGAATCGTGCTCGTTGGTAGGTAGTCCTCACCAGGAAAAATGGCGTACGCTCAACACAATATTTTTTGAAGAATTGAGTTTGTCACCTTTTGATATTTTTTTTGTAAATTAAGTCTTTTTAAATTTCAGGGTAGAAGATAATTTTCTACCCTTTTTTTTTATAAGAAGAGGAATACCGATCAGGGAAAATGCTATCAATGAAAAAATCCCTGGTTCTGGAACTGTAGCTGCTGTGCCAAATGAAAAATTATCCATAATAATGTATTCACTGGCGACTGTTGAGGTTGCAACGCGCACAGAGGTAATAAGGCCATCAGAAACGATACCGATAAATCCACCCTGCGGATTATTTACTGTAGTTGAAGTAATTTCTCCATCGGATAATGTCAGTTCAAAGGTGGTTATCGGTTCACGATAGCCTCGCAGGTCCATACCGATTGCATTCACTGAAAAGTTAAATACAGTTATTCCAAGTCCGGAATTATACCCCAGAATCACATCACCAGTACCAAGCGTAAGGGAACGATCTGCATCTCGGAATGTTTCATCTACTAAAAGAATTTGTTTTGTCGAAGCAAAACCTATATGCTGGGGATTTCCAGGGTAGGGAATAGCTCCTGAATTAATGATACCTTCAAAATCGATAACTTTTTCATCCGTAAGGAGGCTTTCCCATACACCTCTCTGGGTGTAAGTGATTATTCCAGAAAAACTGTTCGAAACAAGCAATAGACCAATCGATGCAATGAAAAGTTTATTCATGCAGAACTCCTTCGTGAATGTATACATTTAGCTACTATTTACCATGCTACTAAGAGGAGATTATAGTATCTGGTAAATTATGGAATAATCATACAATAGTTGTATTAAATTTCAAGTATAATATCTGAACAATCAGTTTTACAATATTTTTACAATCCTTTTACTCGCCTGTGACAACTCTTTTTTAAGCTTTCTGTATCTTTTATTCAGAATGTGTCGTTCATTCTTATAAAGGAGTTTGCTATGAAAAGAGAGGTATTTGCGGGTTTGATTGTTCTCATGGCTTTTATTGTAAATGCTCAGACTGCACCAAAGGCGTTAACTGTTAGTGCTTATGTAGATAATGGAAATCAGGTATTTCTGACTCTGAAAAATGTACCAAAAGAATTGGTTGATACTGTTACCGTTTATCGTTCATTTGTTGATATTGATAAAATGTATGCTCTCGATCTCTGCTACTATCCGATAACCAAAACGCAAATTGCTGGTAATGTGTTTACAGGGCTGATCATTGATAGTATGACAGCACACAATACAACATACTATTATTATTTGAAAGTACGTTATCTTGATGGAAAAACGGTGCCCTTGAATGTAATCAGTGTTACGATTCCTGACATCATTCCTGTAAATACAAGTCATATTTTAAGTCTTTTTATCGACAAAATTAACTATTTCTGTGAAGTCCGGTGTAATGACACCGGAATAAAAAGGTTTCCGGTAAATCTGGGAGCCAAACCATGGAATCGTAAAACATATTACGATTGTATGTCAACTCCTGAAGGTATATATCATGTTGAATATATCCGGCCTGTCACTGCCTTTCATTCTGCTTTGGGGGTAAGTTATCCAAATACGGTAGATCGTTTGCGGTACACAAGGGAGCTTAAGAAAAAAAAGATACCAACTCAAAACGGTAAGGCCGTTTCTATTGGTGGATCGATTCAGATTCATGGAGGCGGAATCGGAAACAACTGGACCTGGGGATGCATTGCAATGCGTAATGATGATCTCGACTGGATATTTTCTCTTCCTCAATTAAAAAATGGGGTATCAATAATAATTATTGGCAATGAATTCACCCGTGACAGTTTGTTGCGTAATGATACAATGTAACTGTTGGGAGGATATAATTATATTTGGTAGGATGTTATTTAACTGGATTCCATGATATGAAAAACAATAGTTCTGAGATAAAACCAACGAAGCACACTATTTTGCGGTTGGCTATTATTTTTATTGCAGCCATAGTAGTTCCTGGTTTGATTCTTTGCCTCATATCTATTCGTACAGCATTGCATGAAGAAGCTTTTATTGAGAAACAACTTTATGCAACATTTCAGGCAGAGCTTACCCAGTCAGTTTATAGTATTCAACAGCTACTTGATAAAATTCAGCAGGAGCTGGATACCACAGTGCCTGTCAATGCCAGACTTTCTTCTTTGGTACAATGGGATAGCGGAGGTTCATTAGTGGATGTCCCTTTTGTGTTTAACCGAAGGGGCCACTTTTTAATCCCTGATGAAAAACGGGCTACAGAAAAGGAAAAGGAGTTTTTACTATTTAACAATGACTTTTTTATGGATCGCAAATCAGTAGAAATATACCGGTCAATTTCTGATGAGTACGTGGATACTATACTGTCTGTTAAAAATTATGATACTACCGGTAGTAAATCACCTTATGGAAAAGAGACATTCAGGCAGCTTGCTGCCAGCGAATTCGATAAGGATGGTAATGTTCAGCAGCGAGTGTATTCCGATTTAAAAAAAAGAGGAAAACTTGTACCATATCGTAATACTGTCAGTGGAAGTAAAAACAACACCAAAGTAGAAGCCTATTCCCCACAATTATCAACATTTATTACAGAATCGATGCGGTTTTCGCAAATCGTGGCAAATGGTTCATCCGGATTAATTCCAAGGATTATCGATGAGCAGATGATGTTGATCTATTGGAAAAAAAATCGAGCAGATCTCATTACCGGTTGCTCTGTTGATATGGAGCGACTTGCAGAAAGAATTAATGGGGTTCTTCCACAGGTTCTGACCAAAACCCGGTTTTTAACAGTTCTGAATCAGAATGGAAATCCAATAATCCAATCGGGAGCTTTTATACCTCAACAGTGGAGTAAACCATTTGCTGCAAGAGAGATCGGCTGGTTGCTGCCTCGATGGGAAGTCGTCATATATCTTGCGGATCCACAGATAATAACTTCACGTGCACGACTTATATCTCTGAGTATTCTATTTCTTGTTGTTACACTCTTTGTTGTGATTGTTGTCAGTGGATTTGTGTTGTTAAGATCTGTCAATAGTGAAATGAGGTTGGCAAAACAGAAGACGACTTTTGTCACCAACGTCTCGCATGAATTGAAAACCCCCCTTACATCGATACGTCTATTTGCTGAGTTGCTGAAAGAACGACGTCAACCCGACCCATCAAAACAGGAAAAATATCTGAGCATCATGCTTTCAGAAATTGAACGGCTTACCCGTCTGATTAACAATGTACTGGATTTTGCACGAATGAACAAAGGTACCCGGACGTATTCAAAAAGAGTGTACGATTGCAGTGAGTTGTGTCGTGAGCTCATGGAAAATCAGCGGATACGGCTCGAACATAACGGGTTTAAAATAGAAACGGATTACGGTAGTAAACCTTTGTTAGCCAATATCGATCCTGAAGCAATAAAACAGGCGATATTAAATGTTATATCAAACGCCGAGAAGTATTCTTCACTGGAAAAATGGATACGTATTGCAGTATCGGAGCAGGGTTCAAACGTGAATATTGTCATTTCTGACCATGGAATGGGAATTGATCAGTCTCATTCGGAATTGATTTTCAAGGAATTTTATCGGGTTGATGATTCGCTTACCGCCAGGGTGCAGGGTACAGGGCTTGGGTTGACAATTACGCATCAGATACTTCAGGACCATGGTGGAGATATAACATACCGGAAAAACGAACCGGCAGGGAGCATATTTGTATTAACCATACCGATGGTACAGGAGCAAAGTGATGTCGGGTAAAATACTTGTTGTAGAAGACGACCCAGCGATAATAACAGGTGTTGTTGATTTGTTGGAAAGTGAAGGATATACGGTGTTTCAGGCTGCTGATGGTGAAACTGGATATGCTGTATATAAAATGCAGCATCCGGACCTTGTTCTGCTTGATGTAATGATGCCTGGAAAGAGCGGGTATGATGTCTGCCGGCAGATTCGTTCAACTGACCTGCGTACCCCGGTTCTGATGCTTACAGCAAAGGGACAGGAGATTGATAAGGTGATTGGACTCGAACTTGGGGCTGATGATTATATTGTAAAACCTTTCGGAATCCACGAACTCCTTGCAAGGATACGTGCAGCTTTGAGAAGAGTATCTGTTATTGAACACAGCACAGCTGGTAAATCCCAGATAGCATTTGGCAATGTACGGATCGATCCATTGCGAATGCAAGGTACCAGTAATGGCTGTGAGTTTGAACTGACTTCACGTGAACTGCATTTACTTGAATTATTCTGTAAACATGATGGCGAGGTACTTGATCGGGATACAATTCTTGACAAAATATGGGGGGTACGCTATGAAGGAACAACCAGAACTCTTGACCAGCACATAGCAAAACTAAGGCAAAAAATTGAATCGGACCCGACAAATCCTGTGCATATTAAAACGGTGCATGGGATGGGGTACAGGTTTTGCTCGCAGCCGATATCAGGCATCAAAAGTTGACAAAAATCCCTGAACACTGAACCCTGAACCTCTTATTCAGTGTGATGAGGCACACTAATTGCCATGATTGTTGATATGATTGATCTGTGTGACAAAGAAAAAACCCAGGGGTGTCAAATTTCATGGATATTTTTGGTAAAGTTGTTATTATAACCGGAGCATCTGGTGGAATCGGAGCTGCTACAGCAAAGGCTTTAGTTCGTAATGGCGCGACAGTTGTGCTCGCATCGAGAACAGAACACAATTTATGGGAAGTCGCAGAAGAAATCGGAAAGAATGCAACACTTGTTATACCAGCGGATGTAACTCATCGGGAGGAGGTTACAAATCTTGTAGCAACCACCATGGCACGTTTTGACAGAGTGGATATTTTAATTAATAATGCAGGAATCGGTTTGGTATCTAAAGTTAATGAAATCCGGAATGAAGATATTGAAAAGGTATTTGCAGTGAATTTTCTGGGACCTCTTTATTGTATTCAGGAGGTTGTACCAGTGATGAAATCCTGCGGCGGTGGTATGATAGTCAATATTTCATCAATGATTACTGCAGCTGGTACCAGGGGTAGTGGGGGATATCGCGCATCAAAAACTGCTCTTAATGCTCTCAGTGATGCTGCAAGGCTTGAGCTGAGGGGTTCAAATATAAGGGTCGTCACAGTTCTTCCAGGACTCACTGCAACTCATTTTTTTTCTCACTGTAGTGGAAGTAAGACAACAGCAGTATCTTCAGTTAAAACTCCAGGTAAAGGAATATCTCCTGATTATGTAGCAGAGCGGATTATTCGTGCTATCAAAAAAGAACCCCGGATAGAATATATGAATCTGCGCTCATTGGTTAAGTGTATTGCCGCCACTTTGTTTCCATCAGTTGTTGAGCGAATAATGATCGAAAAAAGCAGGGCATAAAAGTGTGTGAGATAACGTTAGAGAAGCTTTACGAGAGTCGTTGCAATAAAGAGTGCCGGGAGCTTTCGGAGTATAACAAGATCTTCAGGATTTGAAACTGTTATTATTTCAGTATTGATAGTGGTTATTAGTTGGGTTGTAAATAGTTGCAGGCAGAGCGATTCTGCCGGCAAAAATAACACGATTTTGTGATTTAACGGATTCGTTGTATTGTTTCGCTCAACTGCCCGTTTTTTCTTACAATATAACAACCCTGGGCTGAGGTGGCCAGGGGGTTGAGCGAAATCGCTTGATAGTTTGAAGTTTTCGAACCGGACAATCTACCTTGAAGGTCATAGACTTCAATAATGTTTGTTTTTTCTGATTTTTGTATGTTTTTGACTGGTGTCAATGAATAATCTATATCGACAGTACCACTAACTTTTTTAAGTAAACTTGAAAAATCATTCGGCGGGTTAGGATTGTTCTTTACGAAATCCATAAGCCATGTCAGTGCAGGGCGTGCCGTACCATTGGAATTTAAAAGGCTGGTATTTGCTCGCCATGTACTTCCAGCAATATATCCCCAGTACGTAATGCCAACAATTTTAGGGTGATTCCAGAACATTGTGAATTGTTCCTGCATTATCTTTTTCTGGGTATTGTCATCACCTTGACCGATATCGTATTCAGTTATGAAAATAGGAAGCCCCGTAGCTGCGAGTTTGTCAAGATTACTTTTAACCGTAGCAGTGGGAATTTTATATGCATCATGTGCCTGACAACCGATTGCATCAATTGGTGCTTTTGCTGCTATCATTGCCTTAATCAACTTCACAGTCCAGTTGACTTCATTGTTGTATTCGATGTTATTATAATCGTTATAACCTAAACTCGGCGATAGCTTAACAAATAAAATGTCACACTGTTGAGTTTTATATTGTATTTTCTTAATCAAGCAAAAAAAAGAGAATAGCAATAAATTATAACCCAACAGGTGACTAAA
>JBNKZD010000095.1:0-14410 GCA_050301235.1 Chitinispirillaceae bacterium
CTAAATATAATATAGAACTTAATAGAATGCAGTTCTATTTTTTATTCTGCAGCTTTTGGTGCATTAGCTTAAACAGCTGCTTTCACTTTTTTTTTGCTTTTTTTACAGCTTTTTTAGCCTTAGGAGCAGCTTTTTTGACAACAGCTTTCTTAACTGCAGCTTTTTTTACGGCTTTTTTAACAACAGCTTTTTTAACAGCTTTTTTAACAGCTTTTTTTACAGCAGCTTTTTTTACAGCTTTTTTAGCCTTAGGAGCGGCTTTTTTTGCTGCAGGTTTTGCTGCTGCTTTCTTCGCGGCTTTTTTAACCACTTTTTTTGTTTTTGCAGTTGCTTTTTTTAACACTGTAGAACCTCCTTTAAAAGGGAAAAATGTGTGATTTATATCTATAGTTAACAGACAGTTCTGATGGATTTACAATTGCATTTCAAGTATTACTTTTTTACTCAAAATTTTCACTGACAACTTTTGCACCTTCGAAAGTGTTAATATAGTTAATAATCTCTTCCGGATCATCAATCACTTTTAATAAATCCATATCAACTTTCTCAATATACTTGTTTTTTAACATTGTGTTCTGAAGCCAGTTTACCAGCCCTTTCCAGTAATCGCTGCCGACAAGGATCAATGGAAGATTTGCAACCTTGTGTGTCTGCACAAGAGTAAGCGCTTCAAACATTTCATCCATGGTACCAAACCCACCAGGCATGATCACCACAGCTGAAGTATATTTCAGGAACATAACTTTTCGGCAAAAAAAGTACCTGAAGTTAAGCATGGTTTTAATGTAGGGATTGGGATGCTGTTCAAACGGAAGCTGAATGTTAAGACCGATTGATGTACCCTTTTTAGAGAAAGCACCTTTGTTAGCCGCTTCCATGATTCCGGGACCTCCGCCAGTTATAACTCCATAACCATTTTTAGTCGCAAGCCGTGCGATGTCAACAGCAAGTTTATAGTAAGGATGAGTCTTTGGAGTTCGGGCAGATCCGAAGATGGTAACACAGGGACCTACTTTTGACAGAGTCTCAAAACCTTCGACAAACTCTGCCATGATTCTGAATATCCGCCAGGTGTCATCTGTCTTCTTTTTTTCGATGGTGCTTTCTATCATGGTTGCATACCCTTTACATAATTTTGAAAACTTTATTATCTAAATATAATTATATTATTTTTATCAAATAAAGTCCAGAGATATACGTACTTTACAATATAATTTATTATTTTTTTATATGCATAAAAATTTATTATTATCTCGTCATAACATTCTTGAAGTCATCGGGTACGTACCGAAAATGTATCTGTATGTAGATACAAATCTCCAGCAACTACAGTATATTTTTAATTTTTTGCCTTTACATACTTACACTATTTCAACTTCACAATTCGGTTTAGGAAACCGGGAAAATTCCAATCAGACACCTTCGGGGGTTCACTCAATAAAAGAGATGATCGGTCACAATGCTCCAGCCGGAAGGATCTTTAAAAGCAGAATAGACACCGGTATCAACTGCGATCAGGACACCAGGGAAGAGAATCTGATTTGCACACGCATACTGCGACTTGAAGGACTCCAGCCTGGCATCAATAAAGGCCCGGGAATCGACTCATACGAACGCTACATTTATATCCATGGAACAAATAGAGAAAATGAGATAGGAATACCCATTTCTCATGGGTGTATCTGTATGAAAAACGCTGATATTATTGCACTTTTTAATATAGTTAAGGAGAATACCATTGTCGTTATTATTTAACAATTGCTCATTAAAAAAGATCCATTTTATCGGAATCTTTGGAAGCGGTATGAGTGCTCTTGCACAATACCTTAGGTATAGCGGATGTGAAATCTCCGGGTCAGATCGGTTCTTATTCAGTGATGATACCGCAAAGATTAAAGGGTACCTGCTTGAAATTGGTTGCTCTCTTTTCGAACAGAACGGATCGGGAATAGACCGTTCAACGGATGCAGTTTGCATCAGCACAGCGATCGAAAACGACAACCCGGATATAAAAGTTGCAACAGAACTAAACATTCCAATCGTTCACCGGAGCGACCTTCTTGCAGCCGTAATCAAACAGAAAAAAACAATCGCTATTGCAGGAACCAGTGGAAAGTCAACTGTTACTGCTATGGTATTTGAGTTCCTTCAACTATGTGGAAAAGAACCATCATTGATAAGCGGAGCTTCATTGTTGCGACTCGAAAAAGAGGGTTGTATTGGTAATGCATTTGCCGGTAAATCCGATCTGCTTGTGATTGAAGCCGACGAAAGCGATGGAACACTTGTAAAATATCAGCCGTACATTTCACTATTTCTTAATCTTTCCAAAGATCACAAACCTATCACCGAAATAAAAATATTATTTTCAAAACTTGCTGCTCAATCACAATATGTCTTTAAAAACGGTGATGACCTCAATCTTGACGAGCTAACTTCACACTTTCAATTTGGTGTTTCCGAAGCAAACACCTGGCATCCTGAATCAATCGACCTTCAACCATTAAGCTCGACCATTAAAAAGTCCGGGGCGACATATACTCTCCCCCTTCCTGGATTGCACAATGCACTTAACTGTGCAGCTGCATTATCTGTGTGTGAATTTATTGGATGCAGCACAAATGCCCTTGAAAATGCGGTTAAAAATTATATGGGTGTTGCCCGGCGTTTTGCACTTCACAGAACAGATTCCGGAATTATTATCGTGGATGATTTTGCACATAACCCCGAAAAGATTAAAGCAGCTGTCAGTGCAGCCCATGGAATATCGCAACGTGTTATCGCAATCTATCAGCCACATGGGTTTGGCCCAACCAGATTCCTTAAGAATGATTACGCCGAAACGTTTCGTCAGTCATTCAAGGATGATGACTTGTTGCTTCTCCTGCCAATCTATTACGCAGGCGGAACAGCTCAAAAAGATATTTCCAGCAGCGATTTGATTACATTGGTTGGCGATGTGACTTTTAAGCAGCTTACGCCAGCTGATCGCAGAGAAGCACTTTCGATAATTAAAAATCATGTCCGCACTGGTGATTGTGTACTTGTAATGGGTGCCCGGGATCCATCACTGCCAGCGTTTGTCCAGGAGATAATCAGGGAATTGCATTAATTTTATCGATCTGTTACGCTTGTAAAACCTGCGACTTAAACAGTTCCTTTTGAGAAGTAATTGATTTATCTAACGTTTACCTGTTTTCCTCTGTTCTGAAATCGCGATATCATATTCTTTACGTGCCTGATCAACCATCTATGCAGACCCTTCTTTTAGAAGGGTTTCGAGCCTCGCAACTTTTTCCTTCAGCAATCCAGCATTCTCATCAGCCTGAGCACATGACTCTCTGGCCTGCTCTTCATCTACATCCGACAATTTAGAAAAATTCAGTGCTGAAATACGGACAGCGTTTTTCCTCTGTTCGAAAGCATTACGTTCTTCACGGTCATCAAACTGATCATAATCCGTTTTTTCAATTGTACTCTCCACCTTGCCTGGATAAAAATCTATAATTACAAACCATTCATATCACAATATATATAATATAGAATAGAAAAAATCTGAATCAAAGAAAACAAACTGGATTTGGAACTATTCAGGTATTATTCTCCTATCGGAAAACATGGAATGTGCAAAGTAATATTGTAAATATCAACAAATATTACTACCAGGAGAAGATATCGCAGACATCCAATGTAACGGGTATGTGACATTCCATAGAACACTAAAAGACAGCTTCCTGGAAAGACTCGAATTCTCGTACGCCGAAAGGGGTGATCAGATATTCCCTGGTGGTCCTGAATTTGGATTAGGTGGCTCAAAAGAAGAAAGTTTTATTCTCCATTATCGCTGGGAAATGCCAGTCAAAAACGTCTTCAACAAACGGTTCGGTCGGAATCGGCCAGGATCCGGGATCACTTTCTTTTTCATAATAGATAAATGAAATGGGCACTTTTGGCTGAGCGGCAATGCTAAACTTATAAATCTGGCTCTGAAACTGCAGGTTTTTATCATGCTTGGTCCCCGCTTGTATATGTGATGATGTTTAAAAAGTCAAAATCGACTTACATTCATTACTAAGCTGAAATTGGTAACTCGCAACATTAAATTTCGATTCTCCCTGCGATATTACTTTTTTAAACAGTAGCTCTGAAAGGTAAGTGTAAAAATACAAATCTGAAATATCTGCTATAAACACTGATGCATCATGAGTAATTTCCACATCCGTATTTTCTGTTCCTGTTACAATTGTCATTTTGCCATATTGGCTGATATCATCACCGGCTCTTTCCCGTACATGAAAAAGGAGAAGATATTTCATCTCATTTTTTTCAAGTAATTTGAATACTTTAAGCGTTTTAAGTGGATTGCCCCAGTTAGTATTCAATAAAATCACTTGTGACTCAACCGGGTTATACCGCTTAACATTCTTTTCAATCTGGGTAATACTGAAACTGTCATCTTTTACAAATTCACATGATGGCGGATTATACACAGTAAAAAGGGGCTTTACCGTTATTGACCCGCAGGATAAAAATAATGCCCCAGTGAGAGGCATTATTGATTTAAAAACAAAGTTCATGGTACATCAGTCCATTAAGCAATCCAGATTACGCGAATTTTGGCATTCGGTAATATTTTGCTTTTCTTTGCATATGTTGCGGTTTTTTAGCTTCCAGATCTACAACCTGCTTTGGAACTTCAAAACCAGGATACTCCTTCAAACGGAATTTTTTCCCGGTTACTGTCTCAATTTTTTTGACATTATTTACTTCGTCACCCGCAACAAAAGTGACTGCAATACCCTTCTGTTCTGCACGACCGGTTCTCCCAATTCTGTGAATGTAATCCTCAGCACATGCAGGAGTATCGTAGTTAATGACGCAGGATATTTTTTCTACATCAATACCACGAGCTGCCAGATCTGTTGCAACGAGGACCTGAAATGCACGACGCTTGAACCCCTCAAGAGTTCTCTGACGCTGAGCCTGACTCCTGTCGGAATGGATCGCAGATGAACTGATCCCTTCACGTTGTAACCTTTTACAGATACGGTCTGCACCATGTTTGGTTCTTGAGAAAACCAGCGTTGAATCGATCTCCTCGTTTCGTATCATTGTTACCAGAAGATCTATTTTTGATGTCGGTGACACAGAGAAGAAGTGCTGTGAGACAAGGTCTACGGGCTTTGTTGTACTGCCAACTTCAACATAGACCGGTGAACGAAGCAGCTCGGAAATCAATTTACGTATTTCAGTAGGCATTGTTGCAGAAAACAGTAATGTCTGACGATTGCGTGAGACTCTTGATGCTATCGCACGTACATCTTTGACAAAACCCATATCATACATGCGATCAGCTTCATCAAGAACAAGTATTTCGACCTTGGAAAGATTGACAGCATGCTGTTCCATATGATCAAGAAGTCTACCCGGTGTTGCTACGACAATGTCAACACCATTTTTAAGATCCCTGATCTGATTATTGTAACTTACACCACCATAAATTGCAGTTGATGTAATACCTGTTGTCCAGGCATACATTCTTACCGAATCCGCAACCTGTTGAGCTAACTCACGGGTCGGGGTAAGTACAAGAACTCGTGGATATCCAGGGTGTGATCTCTCCGGATTTTTCATCAGATGTGTCAGAATTGGAAGCATGAAGGCAGCGGTTTTGCCTGTGCCTGTTGGCGCGCATCCAAGAATGTCTTTTCCTTCGAGAGCTGCGGGGATCGCTTTTTGTTGAATTTCGGTAGGAGTGGAATAACCGGCACCATAAATGCCCTCAAGCAGTTTTTCGGGTAACCCGAATGACGAGAAACTCATTTCTGTCCTTTGTTAAAGTGTTTAGTGACACGCATCAAGGAACAGAATGAGCAGGACAGATCTATCGTCATAAAGAGGATTCGTCTTAGCTGATTGTTATTCAGTGAGCGAGTCTGTGTGAGCACAAACCCTGAATTGGGCGATAATAAATAGCTACACACACGAAAATATATATTTATTACAGTGAATTGTCCCGAATTATTTTTGTTTTATATAAAAAAAGTATAATTTTAAAAAGGATTTTGTATGCCTATTTTTGAATATCTCTGCACAAATTGTGGAAAAAAATTTGAAGAATTAGTAACCGGAGACCGGAATAAACAGGTTTCATGCCCATCATGTGGTGCTACATCTACCGAAAAACAGATGTCGGCTATTGGTGGCATTTCGATGGGGAAATCATCTTCGGGTCCATCTTGTGGAAGTGGCGGGTGCTCGCCAGCTGGCGGTTCATCGTGCTGCTCTTCGGGAATGTGTCCACATGCGGGGTGAGATCTAAGAAGTGCGCACTTTTCGCGTTTCGCTTCTCTCCCCAGCCCTCTCTCCACAACTGGAGTAAGGGAACAAACACATATTTTCTTATTCTTCCCCCCCTCGCCATCAAAATGGAGAGGGGGCAGGGGGTAAGGCGATCCGCGATGTTGCAAAGTCAGATTAATTTTGAATAATATCAGTTTTTGCCCCAACAAAGCATACAATGTTCAAAGTTATTCACCTGCACTCTCGTTCATCTTCTCGAGTACAAGAGTAACCGGCCCATCATTAAGTAATTCGACATCCATCTTTGCGCCAAAAATTCCCGTCGCCACGTGTCTGCACCGGGTTTTCATCTTTTCAACAAACCAGGTATAAAGCTCGTTACCTTTTTGTGGCGGTGCAGCTTCAATAAATGATGGGCGACGGCCTTTGCTGCAATTTCCATAAAGAGTGAACTGGGAAACCACCAGAACTTCGCCATCAATATCAGACAGAGAAAGGTTCATCTTGTCCTGATCATCCGAAAAAATACGAAGATCAACACATTTATCGACAAGAAAATCAGCTTCTCTTGTAGTATCGTTTGTATGAACTCCAAGAAGAAGCATGATCCCCTTCCCTATTTCACCAACACATTTTCCATCAACACTGACGCTTGCATGTTTTACTCGCTGAAGTATAATTTTCACTAAGTTACACCTTTTTACAATGCCACAAATAAACCAGCACGCACCCCGATACCACTCATATTGCGCCTGACAATTTCATCATCAGCATCAACTCCCAGTTTTTTTGGCCTTGAGTGCTGATAGTCCAGACCAACAAAGAAACCTACATTTTCACTCAATGAAACCACTGCATCAAGGGCAAGCTTCCAGTAAAGCCCCATATACCATCCGTTCTCATCGGTTAGGGCAGAATCAGGAGTGGTCACCTCTTTTTTATTCTCTTTATGCGAGTAATACATGGTGTTCAGCCCTAGTTGGCCGCTTAGCACCGGACATACTTTGAAATCTGGTATGGGTGACAACGATAAATATCCGGAAATCGGAAACATAATTGTTTTTTCTTCCATATCAACTCTATAGGCGTTATTGCGAATTCTTGTCTCCTGACTGTAGACGTTCCACAAAAAATCGATTCCACCACCAATGGTGACCCGCTTGTCAAAAGTTGCTCCGGTGATAACAGTAGCATCCCACGCAGCAGAATGATCAGTTCCCATCAGCACACGTGGCCAGACAGGACCAATTTTTAAAACCACCGATTTATCAGATGCCTTTGAAACCACCACTATCGATAAGATCAACAGAACGTATGAAATTAATCGATTCATTTTTTTACTCCTTAAACAACATTTTCATTCTGAAGAAACTTCAATTTAAAATACATAAATAGATCTTTAATGTGAAATACCCTGAGCGCTTTTTCAGTAACAAATCGTCTATAAGCAGAGTCTAAATATTAAGTAATCGTTCGAAAGTTTAAAAGTTCAGCGTTAAATAGTTCGAAGGTTCGAATGTTCTTGAACCTTGAACGCTGAACCCCGAACCTCTGAAACACTTTAAATAAATTAAGTACCCGGAACGGATTTAAATGTAGCGCAAAGGATTAGTGCAATGGTTATTTTTAGCATATATCCTTATATATCACTAAAGGAGCGGCTTTTATGCGATTATTAATCGTTTTTTCAGTCATGATTTTTCTTTTTTCCGGTTGTTACACCCAATTTGTGACAATGGAATCAGCCTTACCGTCCATACAGCCAACAACCATGATAGATTCGACGACTGGTGATACCATAAAAGTGATTCATCAGGTAGATACAATCGTCAGCAGGGATAGAGAAACCTGCGTTTGGGTACGTGATATGTTCGGTCATCCTTACCTCCAGTGCTATGATTCATATTACCCACGAGCCTGGTTTTCCTATTCCAACACGCCATGGTGGTATCGAAATGATCCATACTGGTACGATTATAATCGCTGCCCCCGTTACTACCGTTATGACCCATCATGTGGTCGTTGCCGTTATGATAATGATTATTACAGGTATGATAATTATTACCGAGGTGGTGGCAGACACTATGATAATCGACATTATGACAATCACTCATCATCAGGCTCCAGCTCGAGCTCTTCCGGAAGTAGTAATGGCCCCACCCCTTCAGGTGGAGCTCCGCTAACAGGTTCATCATCACGAACAACCGCACAAAGAGCACCATCAACTCCACCACCAACACCTTCTGGTGGCAGCCCTCAGAAAGCTGTGGAACCATCACCACCTCCACCTCAGCAGTCTGCGCCGCCTTCATCATCACAGAGCGACCAGAACCATTCAAAACAGAGGAACATTCGATCATTGAGGAGCAGATAACCCATGAGAGCTATGTTATTATTCGTTATATCATTGTATACAATTTCCATCTGCGAAACGCCCCTGGTGACTGTAAGCGGAACCGGAGCCCGCAGTCAGGGAATGGGTAATAATTTTACAGCAGTATCAAATGATTATTCTGCAGTATTCTGGAACCCTGCAGGCCTTGCGTTTACACCTGTTCGAGAGATTCATGTCGGTATGGGGTTGACATCAGCAATGAGTACAACCGATCTTGGCACAGTATCAACCGATTATTCAAAAAGTGCATTTAACTTTTCCAGTGCAGGACTGATACGATCACTGCCAACAAAACAGGGTGGATTATCTTTTGCACTTGGGTATTCATCACCTTACAGTTTTGAAGATCTCCGGAGATTCAGAGGTGATGATGTTTATATAGGTTCAGTCAATCTAAACACCTCTACCGATACACTCTATCCAGGCAGTATTCTTCACTACGATGATGCGAAATTGTATGTAAACGGACGACTTGGATTATTTACCAGTGCGGTGGGATGGCAGGTGGCAGAACGGTTTGGTGTAGGCATTTCACTATCGTTTGTTTACGGAAGTTCATCTTCAACAAAATCCATTCTTTCCCACACAGCCAGAGGGAACATTCTCGATGATGGAACCGATATCAGGTCACAAACTAAGTATACCGGTTTTGATATACGTCTGGGAGCAATGTATAAGATTACCGATAATTTCACAAGCGGTCTAAGACTCGAAATCCCGAAAACTATAAATTACTACAATCGGGTTTCGGATAGTTATGGGTCAGAAACCCATCGAGGCCAGCTTAAATCATCGTTGAGTGGTGGTTTTGGACTTGCCTATACATTTCCATTTTCAACTATCAGTGCGGATGCTCAGTTCAGATCACCAAACCCTGAAATTGAGGATGGAGCGCTCTCTCATTGGAAAGGTGGTGCAGGTGGAGGTATCGAAATCCCCATTCCAAAGACAAACATTCTTCTTCGAGGCGGCTATAGCTGGAAACAGGCAGATCTCTTTCCTTTCGCTGAATTTGATTCCAGAAACAGACTGGTCAAAGATGATCAATACGCTGCGATTGATGCCAACAATGTTCATATGTTCAGCGCCGGAACCACCTTTATCATTTCCGATGCGATACAACTTGAGTGTGCATATACCAATACGCAATTTAACTTAAAGACCGTTGATCCGGAGTGGAAAAACGTTCTTGACAAAAAAACAACTCTGCATCGGGGCAATGTCACCGTTACCGTACAATATTGACAACATTAAAATACAAAAGAAACTAATGAAAAAAATTACAATCTATTCAGACGGCGCCTGCTCAGGTAATCCCGGTCCAGGCGGTTTTGGTGTAATACTTGAATACAGTGGCAACGAAAAAGAGCTCTCCGGCGGATTTCGCAATACAACAAATAATCGCATGGAGCTTCTAGGGGTTATTACCGGTCTCGAAGCGCTCAAGGAGCCATGTGAAGTTACCGCTGTCACCGATTCACAATACGTTGTCAATGGGATCGAAAAAGGGTGGGCTGCAAAATGGAAAGCCAATGGATGGATGCGTAACAGCAAAGATGCTGCACTCAACGCAGATCTCTGGGATCGCCTTCTCTCGTTAACTAGGGTTCATAAAGTCACATTCAAATGGATCAGAGGACACAATGGCCATGTCCAGAATGAACGATGTGACAGGCTGGCAGTTGCAGCTGCATCCCAAAACAATCTTCCTGTTGATTCAAGATAAATTGCAGAGCATGGAAAATTGTGAAATTCAGACAATGCCACAAATATAATAAAAAGGTTTCTGTACCGTTTTTTATCGTGCTCCCCAGCACAGGTAAGCACTGACTTCAAACCCATTGGCAATAAAACTTCTATAACAATCTTCAAATCTTAAAACTATTTTTTAAATGAGACTGATACCAGGAGCAATTTATGATGTCAGTAAAAGAAGAAGCAATCCGGGCAATTTCATCACTTCCCGAAAATGTCCAAATCGATGATATTATGTACCGATTATATGCTATCGATAAGGTAACTCGCGGACAGACGGCTTTGAAAGAGAGACATACCGTTTCCACAGAAGAGCTTCTTAAGGAAATCGAGTCGTGGTAATCTGGACTCAACCAGCAAAGAAATGATCTAAAAGCTATTTTTGAATTTATAGCTCTGGATTCAAAATTTTACGCAGACAAAGGCGAAATACCTATTTTATAAAATATGCCCTTACGAAATTCTTTTTGCAACCGACATCTCACTTCACTGTATAAGCAGAAATAAGGTTTTTAACACTGCTGCAGCAACAAAAAATTATATTGAGTTAATCCCAAGCCGTTTGGAATCAATCGGTTCGGCTGTTCTCTGCGCAACTTGCAGACAAATTTGTTCTTTTTTTGATAAGGAGCCCTGCACCATGGAAAATGTTACAAAAACACAGACTCTGGTCCTGTTTAAACCAGATTCGCTTAAAAACTCCCTCGCCGGTTTTCTGATGACCTCACTTTCCGAAATTAACACCGGACTTGTTCTGGCTGGTATCAAAAGTATTCAGGTTACAAAGCTAATGGCTGAAGAACACTATGTTGAACATAAAGGTAAAGGCTTTTTTCCATCAGTTGTTGAATATCTCATGGGTTTGAGCCACTTTGCTGATGAACCAAAGAAACAGTGGGTGATCGCGCTTGTATATGAAGGCGTTGATGCAATCAAAAAAGTACGTGATGTTGCGGGGCCGACCAATCCGATCAATGCTCGTGCTCAAAAACCGGGCTGTCTGCGCTCATTAGGTGCAATTATCCCTGTTACTGATGCAACCGGGAAAGTTATTGATAACCGTATTGACAATCTCATTCATGCATCATCGAGTGAATCTGATGCTGAACGGGAAATAAAACTCTGGTTCAAGCCGAATGAGATTCCTGCTGCTCTGAGGGGTTATCCGACTGCAAAGTGTACCTCTTCATTTTATTATCTTAATGGTACATTAACCACATCGTTTTCTGATGGAGCTATCTGTCTGCTCGCTCCAGGTGATCTTGCCTGGAAAACAGATCTTGAAGCACTGAATGCAATCGTTGCCGGATCAGCAGCATCGGTCTCACTTGATGCTGTTGCTGCGAAGTATATTGCTAATATGTAAGTATTCAACAAGAAAAAAGAAATAAGAAAAAATATCAAATATCGAATAACGAATCTTGAATTACGAAGGGAAAGAAAAGAACTAAGAGTACCCCTTTTTAATACTTCAATATTCGATATTTGAAATTCGTTATTCGATATTTTATTTTTACCCTATAATTACACTACCCTTATGCGCTCAATAACCGGTTCCGAAAATATACTAAGCACCACCGAAGAGTTCCTTCATGATGAATCGCGGTATGAATTTGGTGTACCTGATGAAATATACTTCCCGGAATCGATAGAAGATGTTTTAACAATCGTCAAAACTGCATCACAACAGAAGCGACCGATTCATTTTATTGGTGCACGAACTGGAACAACCGGCGGATCCAACTGCAGCAATGGTTCGATTGCACTCTCATTTTCTTCAATGGATCGAATAATTGCAGTTGAACAATCTGCAGATAGCACCATTCTGTTACGTTGTCAATCAGGTGTCCGACTTGATATGATCAATTCATTTCTCTTACATCCCTCTCTCTTTGACTATGCTGTTCGCGGCATGGAACTTTTGACTGACAAGTATATTTTTGCTCCTGACCCAACCGAAAAAAGTGCTCAGATCGGAGGTATGGTAGCATGTAATGCTTCAGGTGCACGATCGTTCCGTTTTGGCGCAGTGAGAAGTCACCTTCACAGTTGTAAACTTGTTGCTTCAACAGGTGATCTCTTTACGCTCGAGCGTGGTTACAACATAATGACAGCAGATGGTTTCACCTTGAAATCAGATAATGGAAACATCTTGCACATTCCTCCTGTAACTTATAAAAATCCTGATGTAAAAAACGCTTCAGGATACTATTCACGTGAAGGTATGGATGCTATCGATCTTGTCATTGGCAGTGAAGGGACCCTGGGGGCAATAGTTGAAGTCACTATAAAACTGATAAAGTCACCTGATATTATCAGTGGTCTCAGTTTCTTCTCATCACGTAATGATGCATTCGGTTTTATTGACAATATCAGAAGTTGTGATGCCACAGTTTCTTTAGAATACTTCGACCCAAGTGCTTTTGAGTTTATCAACAGGTACCGTGAAAATTTTTCAGACCGTCTCCCCCCATTTCCCGCCACTTCAACCGCCGCAATTCTCTGGGAATGGAACAATGATGTTCTCTCTTTTGAACAGAACCTGGACACATTCGAATCATATCTGATTTCCCATGAATCATCACTCGAAATGACATGGAGTCCGACAAATGAAGATGCGGATGGCACAATACTTAAGGAGTTCCGTCACGCACTTCCTGAAGCGATCAACGCGAAAGTGGCAGAAAACAAACGGATAAACAGTAATCTTCATAAAATTGGAACAGATACCGCCGTCCCACTCAATTCTTTTAACGACTGGTTTAACAGTACACTACAACTTCTGGAATCGAGCCACATACCGTTTGCCATTTTTGGACACATTGGTGATTGTCACCCGCATATTAACTTACTGCCGGAAGATGAGCATCATCGTCACTGTGCAATGACAATCTATGAAGAAATAATGAAAATGGCTGCAAATGTAGGCGGTACGATATCTGCTGAACATGGCATTGGAAAAATAAAGAGGAAGTATCTGCCATTTATCTATGGCAATAACGCTCTGGATCAGATGAGAGCAGTTAAAAAGGCTTTTGACCCCAATAATATCTTTAACCCAGGAAATCTCCTGTAGAGACTATCTCAATTTGCCGTAGATCACGAGGAAGATCGCTATCTGAACCATAGATCGGTATAAGTGAATCGATGCCCATAATTTTCAGAAGGTCCATCATCTCCGGTTTTGGTTCAATAAGACACAACTCTCCATCCAGATCTCGTAAGGTTGTATAACAGGTTATCAGTACCGCAATGGCACCACTGAACAAATAGGATACATCACAAAAATTAACTGCAATATACTTCTCATCACGTCCGATGTATCCCACAATAAGAAGCTTTAATTCCTGAAGTTCAGAGATGACAAGCTGGCCACTGATTTTTAAAACACGGTAAATTCCTGATGTGTAGGATTCTATTCTCATGACTGCGGTTCTCTCCTCAATTCCAATTCCCTGATTCTGAACAAAAACTACCTGGTAAACATAGAAGGTGCAAAAAACAATTCGAATGAATGTATGATGGAGACAATTCAAATAATTCTACAAAAAATATTTGATTATTTCAAGGAGTTTCTGCACCATGAGACAATTTTTTTGATATTATGGAAATCGGGTACTGTTCCAAGCAGTAGATCCAGCCGTTCAAGTGCAACCGGAATGTATCCGCGGTACCAGTCCTTGCCTTTGTGAAGGGAAAGATTGCCATAGGCGCCGAGAGCCTGCATCAGTCTTTGAAGTCCATTCAGTGTTACAGCCCGTTTGCGGTCTTTACTCTCTCCAGCCCACAACGAAAAGTAGTACTGAGTAAGCCGTTCTCTCATCTCAGAATCGATCTGCCGGACATAGGGATCATAGAGCAGTGATGCAACATCATACTCACGGGGGCCAAGTCGCGCGCCCTGAAAATCTATAAATCGGACTGAATCATTATATACCATAATATTTTCCGATTGAA
>JBNKZD010000096.1:0-11076 GCA_050301235.1 Chitinispirillaceae bacterium
GTTGTGTTATTATTAGTGGAGAAAATATAAGAACGGTCAAATTGAGACCGAAAAACAGTATCCCCTGGGCTTGCGCAGTTGACAGTTCCCGTTCCATATTTTTAGGGACAGAGAAGGGGCTTTATCAGATCAAAGAAGGTGATAAAAAAGCAAGATGTGTCGGGTATTCTAATAAATGTATCAAATCGGTATTTATTGACAGAAAAGGTACATTATGGATTGGCAGGTATTTTAAACGTGGTTCCTGACACTACAATACATAAGGTGACTGAGGCTCTCGGAATCCCGGTTGTTAACACTCTCATTGCTGCACATCTCCCCTATCATTCTAGCACTGTCAAATGTATGTGCCACCTTCTGCACTATCCCACAGCACGGCATAAAGGCGCGTGCTGCGGCCCGTATTGTTTTTTATTGGCCCATATGTTTATAAAATTATGCTTTTAAACAACGATTTCCGGTATCACTACACCGAGCATCCTTTTGTATGCATCAACGATATCCACATTTTGGACATTCTGAACAATCGCATTTGCAGCCATTTCACCTGATCTTACAGCGATGGGAATCCCAATCCCCCAATTTTCCATTAAACCGGCAGCTTCACCAGCAAAAAGGATCTTCCCATTACCGAAAAACAACGTATTCGGACCAAGAGTATGTTCTGCGCAACATCGCTCGGATCTGATCAGTTTTGCATTCAATCCATTTTTCTTACAGAGAAAAGAGTACCACGCATCAATAAATCCCCTATTCTCACCAACCCATGCTGATCCGATATGTATAAGTGAATCCTTGAAATAGCAGTAGGAAAAAGCACTATCGGTAAATTTCTTATTTACAGTAACATAATAATACTGTTTGTCTAAATCCAGGGTGCCCTCATAAATATTTTGAATACTTTTTCCTGTAAATTTCGCCTTATATGTCGGGTCAAACTTTCTGCGGAACCGAGAATTAGCACCAGAAGTACAGATTATATACCTGGATTCAAAACATTTCTCAAAATTGCCCACTTTACATTTTACTCTACATAGCGAGGATTCTGCACGGATATCCACAGCTTCGCATTCATCTAAAAATTCTGCACCTGATGATCTGGAAAGCCATTCATCTAAAAGATTACGATAGGTGTTTGTAAAAGGTTCATACCCCTTTACCACGCTATAATTAATTCCAGTGTAGGTACTCAGGAAATGTATTGTTTTGTTCTGACAAAACAGTGAAGATGGAATCTCTCCAAATAATCGTGAGATATCTGCATTCACCCGATCACTTAAAAACCCGCAGCAGGACTTGATTCTCGGGAATTTTTTCCTGTCGACGAGCAGTACATTTTTACCATGTGATGATAACACTTTAGCCGCAGTAGAACCAGAAGGACCGGCTCCAACAACAATAACATCATATATAGACATACTACACTCCTGCAGATGGGTTTTGGCAATAAAAAAAGCCTGTCTAAAACAGGCCTTTTTTAAAATTTTTAAAAACACTATTTTTATTTAGCCTTTACTTTAGCCTTCGCTTTGACAGCAGGTGCCGCTATCGGCGCCACTGCTGCTGAGCTATCTGCAGCTGGTGGAGGTGGCACTTCCTTTAATTGATCAACAGTTGTGTTGAATTTGTTAAATTCAGATTCACCAACCAGGTACACATGCGGTTTACCATCAGTTTTCACATAGTACTGACTTGATCCGTTTTTCGCACCAAAAATTACATTTTTAACAGTACTGTTATTCAGTGTTATTGCAACAGCAAGTTCCGGACTTTCAAATCCTGCTGCAGGACTATCCTGTGTCAAAGTATCAAAATCAGCAGCAGTTAACCTGCTGAGCCCGGAAAGGATAGTCTGTACTTCACTTGCTTTTGCAGGTGACAGAATTGGTTCTCTAATGCTCCAGGCCGAGTCTTTACCCAGTACAATCTTCGAACCGTCCTTTTTCATGATCGTGATATTCTGAGCGGTGTTCTGATCAAACTTGATAACAGTTTTGTCTCGCCACCGTTTGCTGTCAGTGAAAAATGAGTAACGAATACTTCCACCGACCATATAGACCTCATTTGAACCAGTCATGCGAACATAACAACTGCTGTAATCCGGTCCATTCTTTCCAAGACGGAACGCGCCTCTGGATTTTCCTGTCTGATCAAACACTTCAACCAGCAACCCTTTTACACTGTCAACTTCAAAAAGTGACTGTTTTTCAGGATTTGAGGAGATAACCTGATCTTTTTTAATTGCTACAATTTTTTCAAGAACAGAAACGAGTGATGCACTATCGGCTTGAAACTCCTGTGCATCTGCAGCAGCTGCTGCCGCAGTTCCCATTATCGGATTTGCAGGGGTTGAAGAATTCCCGGCGGATCCAAGAATCCAGATATCTCCCTTGCGCTGAATACGGACTTTACCATTGGCATCGGACATCTCTAAGGCAGCAATATCTTTCTGAGCCAATCCCGGAAAAAACAGCAACGATTTATCAGATGGTTTACGTTTACCGGCATTCTCTCCAATTACAATTACCAGAATGGCTACAACAATTGCAGCAACGGCAAAAATCATTTTTTTTCCACTCATTTAGAAGATACCTCCGTTTTTTCATTTGAAACAGCTGTTGGTAAAATCTCTTTACGTTTGATAAATATAATGAGACCGATCACAATAATAACAATCGGCATGAGGAATATATTTACCAACCGGATCATCATTGGCTTGGATGAGCCCTCTTTCAGGAGATCCGTATTGATCGTGCGATCCTGCAATGACCTTGTTCTGATAGATATCAGATTGTTATCAAGTGACAACCAGTCAACAAGGTTTACAAGCATTGTCACATTATTTGGTGATGCATTTGCGTTCTGTCCACTGGCAAAATCAGCATCACCGATAACGACAAGTCGTCCGTTGACATTTCCATCAACGGTTGTTCGGCCGGCATCCGTTGCATCCGGTTTCAGATTGATCTGACCGAGTGTATCGGATGAAGATGTTTTTGAAGGAACACCTTTTCCGGCAAAATAACTTTTAAAATTACCCGTGAGATACGCTGCAAGAGTATACTTCTGAGTCTGCCCCGCAGGCGGTGCCCATTGCTGTTGCGGATTCAGGTTAAAATTGCCTGCGGCTACCCAGCTCTTTTCACTACTTTCAGCAAGTATAGTAGCTTTTACCTTTGCTGAGTCTGCACCGGCATTCTCAGCCTTGTCAACAGTCAGGGTAAGTGTGCTGGCCCATGGCATGATAATATCGCCAAGAGTTGCAACTGCCGGATTATTTTTATCAAATGATTGACCACCCAAACGTGGAAAATAAGGATAGGGAACCGGTACATTCATTGTAAATGGACCTACTTTCTGAGGAATAGAAACCTGACCACATGATGCATCGAGGACAAGATTCTTATCGACACGTATACCATAAGATTCCAACGCATCAAGAAGCTTCGATTCCTGAGGTATTGCATTGACACCATACTGAAGGCTGACGGTTACTGCATCTGCAAGAACAATCAGTTTGCCGCCCTTCATAAAGAATTGATCTATTTCATAAACACTGCGTTCGTTAAGATTTGTCACACCCGGCACAATCAATGTCTTAATTGCAGTATCGATTGGAGAACCACTGGACAGATCTACAGTTGACACCGTATAGGTTTCACGAAGTTTCTGGTACACCGGTTCAAACTGCTTTTCAGTCTTTCCACTCTGATCCATTTTAGCAGCATATTGTGGAGGAAGGTCCGGAAGAGTATCGAGTTTTACAATACCAACCTGCGGTACCGAAGTGCGTGAGACTTTCATGATCCCCATGGTGAGATCATATTCGAGATTCTGAAGATTCTGGACAACAGGAATGACTTCCTTTTTATCTTCATACAGTATTGCAATACCAAGAAAAGCATTTATCACCTGTGCTTTATCCTTCTCAAATGTCTGAAGCTGTACTTCAGGTACACCCAGAGACTGAGCATTCTGTTTGATATCTGCACTTTCAGCCGGGTCCTGCCAGCTGATATTGAGGTTTTTCCCGGCATATGCCTGATATTCCGCAAGAATATCCTTCACGCTTGTAACAGTGCGATTCATGTGTGGAGGAAGGTTTTTGGAGAAGAATACTTTAATTGTGATAATATCATTGAGTGATTTCAATGATTTTTTTGTTGCCTGGGAAATGCTGTATTCTTTTCCTGCTGTCATATCGATTCTTTTAAACCCGCGGGTGCCGACATAATTGACAACCACTACAAGGCCAAGAATCGCCAGTATATAGATGATTATCTCTGACCTGTTTTTTATTTTTTTGGTTTCCATATGTTAATTCCGTTCCTTATAATAGAGGGTTATTCCCATTTTCTACTTCCGAGTGATTGTACATTAAGAAAGAGGAAGAAGCCGATTATCGACAGATAATAAAGTATATCCCTGCTGTCGATTACGCCACGCTCAATACTTTCAAAATGATTTCCAAGCCCGATGTAACTCAATACGGGTGCCATCCAGTGAGGAACAGCCATAAGAACAAAGGGATTACTCATGATAAACAGTATAAAAGTAACAACAACACCTACAATAAAAGCAATGATCTGATTTTCGGTATGTGAAGAGATCCACAAACCGATCGCCAGATATGCAGCCCCCATAAGAAGAGCTCCAACATAACCACCGATAATCGGTCCCATGTCAGGAGTACCCAATGTCATGATCGTAATCGGTATTGTAACAGATGCCAATACTGCAACCGCAAGAAATGCAAATGCAGCAAGAAACTTTCCGATTACCACCTCAAGATCACTGATTGGCCAGGTGAGTAGAAGCTCCAGGGTACGACCCTTTTTCTCTTCAGACCAGGTTCTCATCGTTACTGCAGGAACAAAGAACAGAAAAATCCACGGAAGTAATGAAAAATATCCCCGCATATCTGCCTGATTATTCAGAAAAAAGCCCTGAAAAAACAGAAAGTTAGATATAACCAGAAACACCGTGATAAAAACGTAGGCTATCGGGGAGATAAAGTAGGACTTGAACTCTTTTTTTGTAATAATAAGTATATTTTCCATTGTTTATTTCCTCGTCAGTTGTGTAAAGACTTCTTCAAGACTTGCCGATTCATGCTTAAGTTCAGCAAGACTCCACTTATTATCAACTACACATTTGAAAATCGTTTCACCGAGATCTTCCTGTGCATTGGTAACGACTTCAGCTGTAACCCATGGGCTTGTCACTGATGTAACAACAACATTTGCCACATCAGGAAGAGCTGCAAGTTTTGACTCGATTTCGTAACGGTCCGCCTTAATCTTTGCAATGAAACGATTTCCTCTGGCCGACTTCGAAGTGAGTTCTTCGGGTGTTCCGCTTGCGACAATAGAACCATCATTAATAATCAGGATTCTATCGCAGGTTGCACTGACTTCTGAAAGGATGTGAGAACAATAAATAACCGTTTTCTCTTTTCCCAGACTCTTGATCAGATTTCTGATTTCGATAATCTGGTTTGGATCCAGCCCCGACATTGGCTCATCGAGGATAAGAAGATCCGGATTATGAAGTAGTGCCTGAGCTAACCCAACACGCTGGCGGTATCCTTTTGAAAGTTTACCAATCGATCGATACGCCATTTTCGAGAGAGCGCACATGGTAAACATATCATTAATCCGCGACTGTAATTTCGCACCTTTTAATCCACGTATTTCACCCACAAACTCAAGATATTCCTTTACGGTCATATCGTTATAAAGCGGGTTCATCTCCGGCAGATACCCTATTCTTTTCTTGGTTGCCAGATTATTTGCACCAGATTCGCTGCCATCAATAGCGATGGATCCTGAGCTGGGAGGAATAAGGCAGGTGACCATACGCATTGTCGTGGTTTTTCCTGCGCCGTTAGGTCCGAGAAATCCGAAAATTTCACCTTTCCGAATCTGAAAATTCAGATTTTTTACGGCGTGGACTTCACCAAACTTTTTGTTGAGGTTCTTCACCTCTAACATAAAAGTACCGTTTGTTTGATTCATACTGTACCACCGTTAAGACAAAAGGTTTATGTGATTATTTGTGTTGAGTAGTCACTTTTAAGCATTTATCAATTAAATATTCCGAAAAGATACTTAATTAGCCAGTAATTAACAAGTATAATTAATAAAATATTTCACTAAATGACTGTTTTATCAGTGTACTGTGAAAATTGGCAGCAAAATTTCTAGAAACGTCTTTATTACGATTATATGGAGATTTTATTGCAGGAAAATAAAAAAGGGAGTTTAAAACTCCCTTAATAAATATCAGTAGAGTTATTAAGAAAGCTTATTGAGCTTCACCCTCTTCTGGCTTCTTGGCATCCTGAATAGATACTCTGAGATCTTGAGCTATCTTTTTGATATTCTGCAGACTTTTGCGTGCGCGTGTGCCTGCGCTTTTGTTGCCACGCTCAAATTTCTCATATTCCTGCTTCAGAATTTCAACTTCATCGAGCAAACCTTGAATACTCATTTCTCCTCCTTACGAAAGTGATGATTGAGGATACAGTCATGTATCACTATGAAAATTTTTCTTATATTTTAATATTGTTTTTGACAGCTACTTTTCGCCACTATTTATTCACTTTTTTCAACTATCAAACGAGAACAGGTATAATGCACCCTTCGGTGAAACAAAATGAATCAGTTGTGGGAAGAAGTGTACTATCTCCTCACTGAACCATTCACTAAAAAGATCCAACCGTTCCCTGCGTTCTATTACTTTCGCTTTTTGAGGAAGTCCAACTCTGGATTTTAAATAATGAAGAGCATCTTCGTAACCACCCAGTGTATCAACCAGTTTTTTTTGCAATGCCTGTCTTCCAGTGAAAACCCGTCCATCTGCAATCGCTTTAATGGTATCATACGGGAGATCGCGCCCGGCAGCAACATCAGCTATAAACTGATCATGAGTGTCATCAAGAATACCCTGAACAAGATCAGATTCCCCATTAGTTACATTACGGTAGGGGCTTAACATATCTTTAAATTTCCCGGCTTTCATCACTCGCATCTCGATACCAAGCTTTTTACCAAGTTCATTGTATTGGGGAGTACTGATAATAACACCAATACTTCCTGTAAAAGTCCCTGGATCGGCAAATATTTTTTCTGCAGGACTGGAGATGTAATACCCGCCAGATGCTGCCATAGAACCCATGCTCACCACAAGTGGTTTTTTCTTTTTTTTGAACCGCATAACTTCAGTGAAAATCTCCTGCGATGGTGCAACTGCTCCACCTGGAGAATCTACACGAAGCAACACTCCTGCGATGGTGTTATCTTCAAGGAAAGACCGCAACTGTCGTACAGTCTGGTAAGAGGACATAATGGTACTCTCAACCTTTACAAGACCGATCTTTTTTATCGTTGACGATCCAAGAGATGAGCTTTTATCGTTTGAGGTTGAAGTCGAAAGAAGTATCCCCAGGAACAACGGGAGCAGTATCATTACAGCAATTATAATTCTCTGAAAAGTTCTCACAAGTCTTTAGCTTTCATTACCTTTATTACATCACCGGGCATTATGACAGAATCAGCGGTAAGGTTATTTATGGTGCATAATTTTTCAACCGGGATACCAAAAGTACCAGCAATTCGCCACAGATTGTCGCCCCGTTTCACCTCGTAATATACAATGTCTTGATTCAATAATTGATCATTTCCTGCTGAAATTTGATTTTTCTGTGGTATTCGGAGAATATCACCAGGTCTCAACACCGATGAAGAGGTCATATTGTTCAACTGTTGAATTTCCGAAACTGATACACCAAAATTTTGCGCGATTCTGAACAGATTATCACCGCTGGCAACCTGATAACTTGTTACATCATTCGAAGAACCCGCTACCCGAGCAGTTGAAGCGTGATTTTTCTGCATCGTACTCTTTTTAACTTTTACAGTCGCCCCCGCAACAATAACCGGTTTATCGGAATTCATACCATTTATTTCACAGAATTCTGTAACTGACATATCAAATCTACCAGCAATCGAATATGGTGTATCCCCACGCTCAACAACGTATTCCGCAAATTCGCCCGGCAATGATGAAACCGCGGTTTTTCCACCATTTTTCTGAGCATTGTAGATTTCTATAATGTCGTTTTCTTTTATGACTTTATCAGCCCCGAAATTATTCCATTGATAGATCTGATCAACACCAACACCAAATAAGTCCGCAATACCCCAAACAGTATCACCTTTTTTTACTTTATATCGGACTGGTGTACCAGATGGTTTTTTCGCAGCACCGACTGGTATTTTTTTCTCATGTGCCACACTCTGCATCACAACAGGTGATGCACCATTAACAGGTATTGGAATAAAGAGGTACTTCCCTGCAACAATTCTACTGTTAGATAATCGGTTAACCGATTTTATTGCATCAGTAGATACTTTAAATTTTTTACCAATCGAGAGAAGGTTATCTCCATTACAAATTCGATATCGGTACCATTTAACCTTCTTCTCATCCGGGATGGAGACAATAAAATTGTTGAAAGTCTCGGTTTTTCCCTCCGGGATATACAATCTGGTCTGAGTAACATCGGGAGGGGTGCACCAGTGAAGAATGTGCGGATTGATCATTCGCAGGGAGTCTTCTGAGGTCTGTATACCCTTCGCAATCTCAGCAAGATCAATGCAGGCATCTGCTGATACGACATCTGTGCGCAAAGCCTGTGATGTATCGATTGCATTGAAACCAAAATTCTCAAGATTCTTTATAATAATGATTGATGCAAGATAGAGTGGAACATAATTCATTGTTTCCCTGGGAAGTTGCAACTTCCAGTAATCTGAAACACCAGCCTTTTTAATCGCACGGGATACCCCCCCCTCCCCACAGTTATATGCAGCAAGCGCAAGATGCCAGTTACCAAAATCATTATACAGTTTTTTTAAATAACGTATTGCAGAAGTAGTCGCTTTAAATGGATCCCGCCGCTCATCCACCCAGTAACTGTTTCTCAATCCATATAATTTCCCTGTTGATTGAATAAATTGCCAAATACCTGCAGCATGCGCGCGAGAATACGCTCGTGCGTTATACCCACTCTCAATAAGTGGCAGATATGCCAGATCGGGAGGCAGAGCACTGTCCGCAAACATTTTTCGCATGATTGAAACATACGGCGATGATCTTTTTACCCATTTTTCAACCGTTTTCCGGTTTTTCTGCAAATAAAACAGGCATGCCTTCTGAACACGATCATTAAAAACCATCGGAACATCAAATGATGTTTTTGTAACCGCATCTAAAATAGCTGGAAGTATAGAATCATCATCAATAACAATGATTGAATCTATTGAAGAGACCAGTATGAACTTATCAATAAGCCTTGATATATCATCAGCAACATACTCTGCAGGAATAAGATCCCGGTAGATACCAAAAATTGAACTCAACATATCACTATTTTTCTGATAATCTGCAGGAACAGCATCAATACTGATCCCAGAATCTGATATTATTGATCGCAAAATAGAATCTGCATCCAGGTATCGTTCAAATGCGCAAAGATATTCAGCCTGACTGATCTTTTCTTCGGTAGTCAGAGAATAGCTGTTTGCACTTTGGGGAGCATCGCTTTTATCGGGAATCGTTTCAGCAGTAACAACAACAGGAGACCTCTCAGTATCCTCTAAAGCTGTTTTCTGTGATGATACAGGAGCACACCCAGCTACAAGGGCTATAAATAACAGTGTGCCTGAAAGAAGCCACAATCTAAACCAATTGGTAAATTTCACATGCTTTTCCTGAATGCATTGAATTGATTTTTCCAGAGTAAGGAAAAATAGTTCAAGAAAAAGACTAAGTGTAGTGATAATTAAATTACTCAAAAAAATATAACTACCACTACATAGTACTTAAAAAGTATACCATGCGAAACGGGTAAAGCGCAAGTGTCTGCAAGACCTGAGACAGCCAGGTAATTTTTACTTATCCGCTAAGGAGAAACAGGTGCCATAATTTCGGAATAAGTGGCAATTTGAGCTTCAGAAATCAGGGTTGTTCTTTTAAATAACTTTCCCTGACGGGTTCTGCAATCCAGAATAGCATCACGAATATTATCCTTAATGTTTCTACTGCTGCTGCCACAGTAATTCACGAACATTCGGGTCTTTTGAGGGCATTCGTGGTACTTTGAGCATTGAGCACATGAAACTTTCAAAAACTGCATCACTACCTCCGATCATAACAGTTCAAGCGAGCTTATATATAAGTATATATCACTACGGGTTGTGTGTCAACAATATTCTTCCTCAAGACCTTGGGCTTCATCTATGTATTGTGATGATAATGCCTTAGCCGAAAAAATATCATTAATCAAAGGGAAATCGGGAAAATAATTTGCAAGAGATAATAAAAAGATCTTTTTTTGTCAAATCTAACTTTTTCGCTGCATTGACTGTCTGCTTTTCATACTCGAACCGGCACCCCAGACTGAAATCGCGTGAACAGGACATTTGTCCAGACACAAACCACAGCCTATGCACTTTTCTTTGTCAATCGTATGACGAAGGCCCTTTTCTCCGGTGATCGTTCCGGAAACTGGACAGACAGGAACGCAGATCCCACACCCATCACATTTTGTATCTATATTAGCTTTTGGGCGGAAGCTGATCAGATCTACAAAACAGTCTGATGGACATTTATTGGCTGCTGGAATGAAATTTTCAGATTTGGTGTAGTCAAGAACCGGGAGATTGTTTTCCATAGATATCGCTCCCGAACTGGTTGCTTTTACACACAATGTGCAGGCAGTACATCCGACACTGCAATATTTTTTAACTTTCGCTCCCCGGTCATGATTTGAACATGCAAGATAAATTTTATGTACTACAGGAATAAGGGATATAATCTTCCGAGGACAGACCTTTATACACATTCCACAACCAGTACATTTATCTGCATCAACTACTGCAACGCCATTTTTATTGATATGTAATGCATCAAAAGGACATTCTTTAACACAGGTACCCAGCCCCAGGCACCCGTCCTGACAAACTTTTGAACCATTTCCAACAATGCTCGCCGCATAACAGTCGGAAATAC
>JBNKZD010000097.1:0-90298 GCA_050301235.1 Chitinispirillaceae bacterium
CAGATAGATGCGACCGGTATTGTTGAGGGGAAAAGCAGTACTGAGGTTTTAACCGTAATGAAATAATAAATAATATCCGATGAAGTACCTATACAACTATTCTGTTCTGATTTTGCTTTGCAGCACATTTTCACAAGGTGGTAATTTACCAGTCTGTAATGAATCTTTACTAATAGATGATAGTTGCAACACTATTTCATTTGAATATCTGAGGTTATTTAATTCTGCAAGAGATCTTGTATTTGGATCATTTGTTAAAATTTCAGGCAATGAGAGCGTTTCACCCATATTTAACAGGATAGAGACTGGATACTGGAGTGATAAACTTTCGCTGGTACCTTACAGGGAATATTTATCGATAGGAAAACAGGAAAACTGGTCACGATTGGCTGCTCAAATGTTATCGGAAAGCTTTAACCTGGCTGGAAAAAGCGCAGAGGAAACATCACAGATAATCACTGACGCGATTAAAGGTGGGGCATCTGTATATGGTCATCTGTCATTCAACCCTTTAGAACTGGTTAGAGACAGGATTACTGCAGGAGTTTCATCATCGGTGTCATTTACATGCGATCTATCTGAAGCTCCTTTTTTACTGCTCTTTTCAGAAAAAAATGGATTGCGGACCGGCAGCGATCTTCCATTGACCCATTCGGGAGTTCAGATCTGCATGAATACCGATATTGAAACTCATTATGTACAACAAATCAATGTGAATAAAACCCTGCTGATGCTGGCCAAAATTACTTCAGGTATTATTGATTGTGATAAGGTTTACGTTATTAATGGAATTAATCTTTCTCTGGGAAACGCAATGCTTGATATTACTGCAAAAAATGGAGGTATTCATCTCAATAGTGATGGGAGCAGGTTGTATGCAGATGTTACATTGCGAATGCGTGGATCTGGTATCAGTGTGCGTAACGACAATATCCTGAATGTTACAAGGAAGAAGGGTTTCCCGGTATCCGGTATAGGTTTTGGTCTGAACAGTGGATTGTTATTAAATGGTGATCATACAAGTCTTGCGTTTGGAGTAAAAAAATTGGGACCGATGATCTGGAATAAAATGAAAGAGGCTGAAATTTCACTTAAAACAGCAAATATATCTGTCGCGGAGCTGTTGCAAAAAAATTATCAATTGTTTGATACCGATAATGGTGGTGAAGTTTCCGGCATAGATACTGGAGAACTGATGCATGATATTCCTTCAAGTGTGTGCTGGTTACCATTATCTGTAAATGCATATTATGAATATCGTTTCTTTCTACAATCAAAGAGAAAAACACAATGGATTATTCCTGAGTATGTTATTCCCTCAATCAGTTATAATCATAATTTGACATCATGGCCGGGAATCGTCGCCGGATCAGGGATAACAATTGGATGTGAAGCTGGATTTATAAAAGGGATTATGCCACTTAGTACGGGTTGGAGTTTAGGGTATGGGAAAAGAGTTGCATCGTCGTTATCAGCGGGACTTAATGTAAAGAAATTTAATCTGCAAATCGGGTATGAAGCTGCAGGAACGGCATACTGGTATCCGAAGCGAGGTTGTGGAGTTTATTTACAGGTTGTGTCGGGGTGGGGGAGAGGGTGGTAGACGGTAGGCAGTGGGCAGTGGATAGCGGACAGCGGACAGCCGTGCGATCCCATATTATAAGTTAAATTGAAAAAAAATATTGCTGAAAAATTTCACTTTAACTTTCTAATCGAAACCAGCTTGTTTCACGATTGGTTAATATAGATTCCAGGAGGAATAGCTGCGTTTCTTTGATGTATACTGGAACTTCGGACCTTATTTCCTTGTATGTCAAATATGCGGTCATCTGTCGAATTCGATTGGCTAACGAATCCAGATTGAATGCGGAGCTGCTTGATTCCCACCTTAACGGAATCACCATTGATTATTTCTTTAAACATACTGTAATCTATTTAAACAAAAATGAAATCCGGGAAAAAATCGTTTTCTTGGAGAAAACAGCTCAATTTCGCACTGTATAATCGTATCTGAAACAAATTTGTATGGCAAGATTTTGAAAAAACATCATTCGAAATCAGGCCTGGGTGGTGAAATAAACCTGCATTTTTGAGGTTTTATCGGTATTAGTCGTAAAAATGAAGTTGGAACAGAAATTGCATAAGTATCTCCGCGTTAATTCGGGGAGATACATGAGATATATTCAGCTGATCGAAACATTATCGCTCGTTTCGGACATTCTTGCAACAAATACCGGTCAGAAGCAGATGCTTATGGATATTTTAGTATTACTCGAAAAGCATTTGTCATATTTAAGAGGAACGATACTGCTATTATCAATAGATGAAAGCATACTTACTATAGAGGCGGTGAACTCATCATCAGCGACCATGATAGATAAAGATGTTCTGTATATGCGTGGTGAAGGGATTGTCGGGCAGGTGGTTGCAACTGGTGAACCAGCGATTATTCCCGATATATCAGAAGAACCACAGTTCCGGGACCGGATTCACCGACGTAGAGAAGAAGCAGGAAGCGAGTGCAGTTTTATATGTGTACCTATAAAAATTGAAAACGAAATAGTCGGAACATTATCGATCGATATTCCCTGTGAGTTGCATCTGGATCTTAAAGAAGAGGTAAAAGTACTCACTATCGTTTCGGGTATGATTGCCAATGATGTCAAGATGCGCAGAGCATCAAAGCTTGAAAGGGATGTTCTGGAAGATGAAATTCTGCGGCTACGAGATGCACTAGGGGATAGTTTTAAGCCTGAAAATATTATAGGAAATTCGAAGGCGATCCGGGATGTATATCTTAAAATTCATATGGTAAGTAAAACAAATACAACCGTACTGATACGAGGTGAGTCCGGGACAGGAAAAGAGTTGATTGCATCAGCGATCCATTATGGTTCGCCCCGTTCACAGTATAAATTTATCAAAGTAAACTGTGCAGCTTTAAATGAAAATCTATTGGAGAGTGAACTGTTCGGTCACGAGAAGGGAGCATTTACAGGGGCGATTTCCTCCAGAATAGGCAGAATTGAAGAGGCTGAAGGGGGGACATTGTTTCTAGATGAAATCGGTGAAATATCTCATTCTATTCAGGTAAAACTTTTACGATTTTTACAGGAACGGGAATTTGAACGGGTTGGTTCAAATCGTACCATAAAATCTGATGTTCGGATCATTGCTGCGACAAACAGGAATCTGGAAGAGGCAATTAAGAATCAGATGTTCAGAAGTGATTTGTATTATAGAATCAATGTATTTCCGGTTTACGTACCACCTCTTCGTGAACGGAAAGAGGATATTCTTCCGTTATCAAACCATTTTGTGACAAAATTTTCACAAAAACTTTCAAAACCTTTAAGACGAATTTCAACCGCTGCGATAAACATGCTCATGGAGTATCACTGGCCTGGTAATATACGAGAGCTGGAGAATTGTATTGAACATGCTGTAATAGTGAGTGATAAAGGGGTGATTCACGCGTACGATCTACCGGCATCACTGCAGCTGCCTGAAAGTAAAGAGATAAAAAATACCGGAAATTTAAAGCTCAGAATATCTGCATTGGAAAGAGATGCTATCACTGATGCACTCAAACATGCCCACGGGAATGTATCAATTGCATCAAAGCAACTGGGATACACCAGCAGAATGATACGATACAAAATTGGAAAATTGAAAATAGATTATTCCGGTTTTGCAGAGTCTGCCAATAAAGTGTAATAAAAAGACTTTTGAAATAAATTGATCGATGCAGATATGTAAAGAATCGAAAATAATGCCAGCTTCTTGAATTCACTTTTCGCCTCTCTCCCCATCCCTCTCTCCACTTTGTGGAGAAATGGGGCTGCAGCAGTACACTTATCCTTCACCCTCTACATTTCTTATAGAGAGGGGGACCGGGGTGGTCACTAAGGCCCGTCGAATGTGGGAAGAGGCAAACGTGAAAAACTGTGATTCACAAATTTGCTTCCCCTTTTTCTATCTTATGTTTAGTGCATATCTCACCTTCAAGTTCAATCATATTTTATTAACCAATTAACAATTTATTAAAGTACTCGATTGATAAAATGGTATCGGTTCATCTTTGAACCGGTATGTTACAAAAATTTCACTGTAATGTTTATTTCAGTTGTAATCAATGAGTTATGGGTTTTAAGTGAGGAAAACAGCTCATAGATGACATTCGATGTTACAAAAATTTCACTGATATATTTACAAAAATTTCTTTTATTCATTGGAAATCTGGCAAAATGCCGTTTTTAAACAAAATTACATATAGATGTATAGACGTTTTTAAATGGCATAGCCTTTGCATAAGTATCTCAACGAATGAAAAATTCACTTTCAAACTAAGGAGAGATTATGCGTAAAGTGGCCATTTATGGCAAAGGCGGGATCGGAAAGTCAACTACTACTCAGAACACTGTTGCAGGACTGGCTGAGGCCGGAAAGAATGTGATGGTTGTCGGGTGCGACCCCAAAGCGGATTCAACACGTTTGTTGTTAGGCGGTCTTGCTCAGAGGACTGTTCTGGATACATTACGTGAAGAAGGGGAGGATGTTGAACTTGATGACATCAGGAAAAAAGGATTCAAAGGGACGATTTGTGTAGAATCGGGTGGCCCGGAGCCTGGTGTTGGATGTGCCGGAAGAGGTATCATCACCTCTATTAACCTCCTTGAACAGCTTGGCGCATATGCTGAGAGTCAGAAGCTGGACTACGTTTTCTATGATGTTCTCGGTGACGTGGTGTGCGGAGGTTTCGCAATGCCAATTCGTGAAGGAAAGGCGGAGGAGATTTACATCGTTTGTTCCGGGGAAATGATGGCAATGTATGCAGCAAACAATATCTGTAAAGGTATTGTGAAATTCGCTGAGGCTGGTGGGGTACGCCTTGGCGGACTTATCTGCAACAGTAGAAAAGTAGATAATGAAAAAGCCATGATTGAGGCTTTTGCTGCAAAGCTTGGTACACAGATGATCCATTTTGTACCTCGCGATAATATGGTTCAAAAAGCTGAAATCAATAGAAAAACAGTGATCGATTTCGAACCGGTTCACACACAGGCTGATGAGTACCGGACATTATCAAAGAAAATTGATGAAAACAAAATGTTTGTCATTCCAAAACCAATGCATACAGACGAGCTCGAAAAATTACTGATTGAGTATGGTATCGCGAACTGAACACTTTTTTTAATTTACATGAAAGGATTTTTATTATGGTTATGATTCGTTCTATCGTTCGTCCTGAGAAGGTTGATGCAGTACTCGCAGCATTGATGGAAGCTGGTTATCCAGCAGTAACTAAAGTTAATGTAGTCGGTCGCGGAAAGCAGCGTGGTATAAAAATTGGTGAAGTAACTTATGATGAAATACCAAAAGAACTGTTGATTACTGTTGTTCCTGATAAAGATAAAGATTTTGTTATAAGAACAGTTATAAGCGTTGCACGTACTGGTGAAAAAGGATCGTTTGGTGATGGAAAAATCTTTGTATCACCTGTTACGGAGGTTTACACTGTCAGTTCCGGTATTAAAGAAACTGCAGATACGGAACCAAAGGAGATCAAAGTATGAAAGAAGTTGTAGCTATCATACGTATGAATAAGATAAACGAAACAAAAAGGGCTTTATCAGATGCAGGCATTAGTTCTCTAAATGCAAGAGAGTGTCTCGGTCGTGGAAAAGGTATTGTCGATTTCAAAGTCCTAAATGGCGCAGAGAAAGGATATGAAGAAGCGATAGCACAGTTAGGACAATCTCAGCGACTTGTACCAAAGCGTATGTTATCGATAGTCGTTCCTGAAAAACTTGTACAGAAAGTGGTTTCGACTATTATCAAAACGAATCAAACTGGAAAATCGGGTGACGGGAAAATTTTTGTAATGCCTGTATCTCAGGCGTATAGGGTCAGAACCGGTGAAGACGGTGATTCGGTTCTGGATGAAATCTAAAGGAGGATATATGGGTGAACTTAAAGCAGGAGCCGAGGTAAAGCAGGAGATAACCCTGACCTACCCGACAAAGCTTGCCAGACGACGGGCAAAACAAATTATTGTCAATGATGTAAAACCGGCTGAAGAAGTACCGGAGATCCAGGCTAACATACGCACAATTCCAGGAATTATAACTATGAGAGGATGCGCATATGCTGGATGTAAAGGCGTGGTGCTGGGACCGACCAGAGATATTCTTCAGATAACACACGGGCCGATCGGTTGTGCGTTTTACAGCTGGCTGACACGAAGAAATCAGACCAAACCGTATACTGAAGACGATCCGAATTACATGCCTTACGCAATGTCAACTGATATGCAGGATGAGAATATCATTTTTGGCGGTGAAAAGAAATTAAAGAAAGCCATTGAAGAAGCTGTCAATATTTTTCATCCTAAAGCAATTGGTGTATTCTCCACTTGTCCCGTAGGACTTATTGGTGATGATGTGCATGCAGTATGTCGGGAAATGGAACAGAAGTTTCCGGATATCAACATATTTGGATTCAGCTGTGAAGGATATAAAGGTGTAAGTCAGTCTGCCGGACATCACATTGCTAACAATAAAGTATTCACCGATGTTATCGGGCAGAGCGATTTAAAAAAAGAAGGTGAATTCAGAATGAACCTTCTTGGTGAATACAACATTGGCGGTGATGCTTTCGAAATCGAACGTATTTTCGAAAAAACCGGGATAACTCTTCACTCGACATTCAGTGGAAATTCAACCTATGATGAATTCGCGAGTGCACACAATGTTGATCTGAACGTCGTTATGTGCCATAGATCAATTAACTACATGGCAGAGATGATGGAAAAGAAGTTCGGTATACCCTGGTTCAAAGTAAGTTTCATTGGCGCAGAACAAACTGCAAAATCCTTGCAGAAAATTGCTAAATACTTTGGTGATAAGAAACTTATTGAAAAAGTTAATAAAGTCATCGAAGAAGAGATGAAGGAAGTTAATGCTGTAAGGGAAGATATCAAAAAACGATGTGAAGGTAAAACAGCGATGTTGTTCGTTGGTGGAAGCCGTGCTCATCATTACCAGGATATTTTAAATGAAATTGGTATCAAGACAATTGCAGCAGGTTATGAGTTTGCGCATCGGGACGACTATGAAGGGCGTAAAGTATTACCGGGGATCAAAGTTGATGCTGATACGAGAAATATCGAAGAGTTGACAGTTGAGGCTGATCCGGTAGCATACCGACCGAGAAAAACAAAAGAAGAAATGGAAAAACTTTCAAAAGAAGGAATTCGTTTCAATGATTACGAAGGTATGATGCCGGAAATGCCAAGTGAAACGCTCATTATCGATGATCTTAATCATCATGAAACAGATATTTTAATTGAGAAATATCATCCGGATCTTTTCTGCGCTGGTATTAAAGAAAAATATGTTGTTCAAAAGTATGGCATTCCATTGAAACAGCTGCACAGTTATGACTATCAGGGGCCATATGCAGGTTTCAAAGGCGCTATCAATTTCTATAAAGAAATTGATAGAATGGTCAATACAAAAATCTGGGGTATGATTAAAGCTCCCTGGCATGATGAACCACAACTTACAGCAAAATACGGATGGGAATAACCAGGAGGAATTACTATGTTACTAAGACATACACCAGATACTATAGTCGAGCGTGAAGCGCTGATGATTCAGCCAGCAAAAACCTGCCAGCCTGTCGGTGCGATGTATGCTGCTCTGGGAATTCATCGCTGTCTTCCACACAGTCATGGATCTCAAGGTTGTTGTGCATATCACCGCAGCAGTTTGACAAGACACTATAAAGAACCGGTCATGGCTGCAACAAGTTCTTTTACTGAAGGCGCCTCGGTTTTCGGTGGTCAGGCAAACCTGCTTGAAGCAATATCAAATATTTTTCATCTTTACAATCCAGATGTTATTGCGGTACATACGACCTGCCTTTCAGAAACTATTGGTGATGATGTCCCTCAGATCGTCGCGAAAGCACGTGATGAAGGAAGAGTTCCTGAAGGTAAATATATTATCAGGGCAAGTACTCCGAGTTACATCGGGTCCCATGTTATCGGTTTTGCCAATATGATAAGAGGGATTGTTGAAGGCTTTTCGGAACGTGGAAAAACCGGGAAACATGTCAATATTATTCCGGGTTTCGTTGAACCATCAGATATGGCTGAAATTAAAAGAATAGCAAAAATGATGGGAGTTGACCCTGTACTTCTGACAGATACATCAGGTGTACTTAATGGTCCCCAGACCGGACACTATGAAATGTATCCAAAGGGTGGTACAACAATTGAGAATCTGAAAAGAACAGGATTTGCAAAAGCAACTCTGGCTCTGGGTCCGATTGCATCAGGTCCTGGTGCAAAATTTCTTGATACGAAATGTGGTGTTCCCTGTGAATTGATGAAGTTACCAATTGGTATTCGGGCCACGGATAAATTTGTCGAAGCATTGAAAAAGCTCGGCGGGGCTGTCGATGATGAGCTCGAATACGAACGGGGACAGGTCATTGATGTAATCACTGATATGCAGCAGTATTTTTATCAGAAGAAAGTTGCTCTCGTAGGAGATCCGGATCAGCTTGTTTCATTGACTGAATTCCTGACAGATCTTGGCCTTTCGGTACGACATGTTGTAACCGGTACTCCTGGTAAAAAATTTATAGGTCGTATAAAGGACGCTGCAGGAACCGATCAGATAAATGTTCGTGAAGCATCAGATTACTTTTACATGCATCAGTTAATTAAAAATGAAAAGGTTGATCTGATCATGGGAAATACCTATGCAAAATATATGTCACGCGACATGGACATTCCTTTGATACGAACGGGTTTTCCAATCTATGACCGTGTAGGACACCAATACTTTCCGACGGTGGGGTATAAGGGTGCTTTACGGCTTGTAGAAAAAATCCTCAGTGCCTTAATGGATCATGAGGATAGATATACTCCTGAAGAAACGTTCGAACTTGTAATGTAAAGAGGTTGGTTATGGCATCGACAAATTCAGAATACTTAAAAGAACGAACATCTCAGATCTTTGAAAAAGGGATTGATAACTTTGAGTTGAAATGTGATCGCGTGAGCGCTGCAGGATCGGTATCTCAGCGTGCCTGCACATTCTGCGGTTCCCGCGTTGTTCTTTATCCTGTTGTCGATGCCCTCCATCTGGTTCACGGTGCAATTGGTTGTGCAGCCTACACATGGGATATTCGTGGGTCACTGTCAAGTGGTCCCCAATTGCACCGTTCCTCTTTTTGTACAGATCTCAGGGAAAAAGAGGTCATTTACGGTGGTGAGAAAAAACTGAAAAATGCACTTAATGTGTTGATCGAAAAACATCAGCCAAAAGCCGCATTTGTTTATTCAACGTGTATTGCCGGTATTATTGGTGATGATGTTGGAGCGATATGTAAAGAAATCACAAATAAATTCGGAATTCCCGTTATACCTGTTCAATCAGAAGGGTTTAAAGGAACCAAAAAAGATGGGTACAGAGCGGCTTGTGATGCTTTGATGCATCTGATCGGAATGAATGAGAAACCATCTATACCATTAAGTATTAACATACTTGGCGATTTTAATATCGCCGGTGAGATATGGGTTATTAAAAAATATTTCGAACAGATGGGTATTCAGGTCGTTGCAACATTGACTGGAGATGCACGCGTTGATCAGATAATGTCTGCACACACAGCGCAGCTAAATATTGTACAGTGCAGCGGATCGATGCAGTATCTGGCAAAAAAGATGAAAGAAAAATATGGTATACCATCTATAAATGTTTCGTTTTTCGGAATTGAAGATACTGCTAAAGCGTTGTATGATACTGCTGATTTCTTTAATAATGAGACAGTGACAAAAAATACACGTTCGCTTATTACTAATGAGATTGCATTGGTAAATCCACTGCTGAATACCTACCGAAGAATGTGTAAAGGAAAAAAAGCTGCACTGTATGTTGGTGGAGCTTTTAAAGCGATGTCACTTATTAAAGCATTGAGACTTCTGGGAATTCAGACGGTTCTTGCAGGAACACAGACGGGTAATAAGGAAGATTATGAAGCACTTAAAGCTTTATGTGACGATGGAACTGTCATTGTAGATGATTCAAATCCGGTTGAACTGTCGAAATTTCTGATAGAAAAAAGAGCTGATCTTTTTATCGGTGGTGTAAAGGAACGCCCGCTGGCATACAAACTTGGCATAGGCTTTTGTGATCATAATCACGAAAGGAAAATAGGACTTGCGGGATTTGAAGGTATGGTAAGTTTTGCACGTGAAGTAAGCTCGACGGTCAGCAGCCCTGTATGGAAATTTGCTCCATGGAGAGGAAGTGAAAAAAATGTTTGAAACTAAAGTAAGAGATCCGTATGTTACAGTAAACCCGTGTCGTCTCTGCACGCCACTGGGTGCAAGTCTGGCATTCAGAGGTATCAGAAACTGCATGCCACTTATTCATGGTTCACAGGGATGTGCTACCTATATCCGTCGTTTTCTGATAAGTCATTTCAGAGAACCAATGGACATTGCCTCGTCAAGTTTCAGTGAGGAAACTGCAATATTTGGCGGTGAATCAAATCTTCTTGATGCGATCAGAAATGTCATTCAAAAATATAATCCGGAAGTTATAGGTATTGCTACATCATGTCTGACCGAAACAATTGGTGATGATGTCAACCTGATAATAAGTCGGATTAAAAAAGAGGTGCCGGTTACATTGGTCCCTGTTTCTACACCTTCATTTAAAGGGTCACATGTGGTTGGTTTTCATGATACGGTTAATGCAATAGTTAAAAATTGCTGTGTTGAGAAGAGTAGTGGTTCCAGAGTTTTTATAGAACCATCAATTCTATCTCCGGCAGATCTGAGATACATCTCTATGATGTGTAATCATTTTGGAATCGATCCTGTATTGCTGCCAGATTATTCAGAATCACTGGACAGTGGCGTATGGAGTGAGTATACGCCAATACCTCAGGGGGGAACACCTGTTGAAGTTATCAAAGAAGCTGCATCTGCGGATTCAACCTATATTGAACTGGGGAACACGAGAGAAAAAAGCACCGGATCATATCTGCATGAAAAATTCGGAACTCGGTATTGTAAACTTGATACACCTATTGGTATTGAAGCTACTGATCTGTTTCTAAACACAATAAGTTCCCTTTCCGGAAAAGAGATTCCTTCAGTTCTCCAAAAAGAAAGAAATCGTTGTGTTGACAGTTATATCGATGCTCATAAATATGTCAGTGGCATACGAGCTGTCATTTTTGGTGATGAAGATATGGTTCCATCGATGGCTGCTTTCTGCAGTGAAGTCGGTATCATACCGGTACTGTGTGCATCAGAGGGAAAAATCAGCAATGAAATTGAGATGAAAATATCATCAGAGAAAAGGGAACATTGTTCCGTAATTGAAGATGCTGATTTCGATTCCATTGAAGGAAAAATAGTGGAGTTACAACCTGATATCATGATTGGTACTGGAAAAGGGAATCACATCTCAATTAAATGCAATATTCCCCTGGTTCGGGTTGGTTTTCCGATTCATGATCGGATTGGAGCATCAAGAATTCTCCACTGCGGCTATGATGGAGCAATGTCTCTACTGGATTCTATTGTTAATGTTTTACTTGCCGGTAAACAGGAAAATATTCCTGACGGTTACAGTTACTTATAAAGGAGATACTATGACGACGAACAATCATCCCTGTTACAATCCTGAAGCTGGAGTATCTCATGGGAGAGTGCATTTACCAGTAGCTCGCGGCTGCAACATTCAGTGTAATTACTGCAACAGATTGTATGACTGTGTAAACGAGAGCAGACCTGGTGTTACAAGTGCCATATTGTCACCTCAACAGGCCGTGTATTACCTTGGTAAGGTCCAGTCGCTCCTTGATGTACCTGTTTCGGTGGCAGGAATTGCCGGCCCTGGAGATCCATTTGCAGAAGGAATGGATACAGTCGAAACATTACGACTTGTTAAAAAACATTTTCCGGAAATGATGCTTTGTGTCGCGACAAATGGACTTGGACTTCCTGAATATGTAAAACTTCTTGCTGATATTGGAGTAAACCACGTAACGGTAACAATAAATGCTGTTGATCCCGAAATTACTGCAAAAATAATTTCCTGGGTAAGGTTTAAAAATCGTATATATAGGGGACTTGATGCCGGTAAACTGCTTCTGGAAAGACAGCTTGAATCGGTAACCGCTTTAAAAGCTCATGGTATAACAGTGAAAATCAATTCTATTGTTGTTCCTGGCATAAATGAGCTGCATATACCGGTTGTTGCACAAAAAATAGCTGAGCTGGGTGCAGATGTTATGAATTGTCTACCACTCAATCCTGTTGAGGGAACACCTTTTGAAGGTGTTGGGAAACCAGATCATGAGATGATGCAGAAAGTTCGCTGGGAAGTGGCGAATCATATGAAAGTTGTTCGTCATTGTCAGATGTGCAGGGCGGATGCTGCAGGGAGGCTTGGAGCACAGAACAGTACTCTTATCAGTGATCTTCTGAAAACAACGGCGAGTATGCCGTTAAATCCATTAGAGAACAGACCGTATGTCGCTGCTGCAAGCAGGGAAGGAATGTTGATAAACGAACATCTTGGAAAAGCTGAACTTTTTTATGTGTTCAAATCTGAAAATGGTACATTTCCACTGGTAGAAGTGCGTAAAGCACCAGTATCTGGTTCCGGTATTAATCGATGGAATGAACTTGCGGAATTGTTAAAAGATTGTCATACGCTACTTGTGAATCAGGCCGGTGAACCTCCAAAAGCAGTATTGAATGAAGCAGGTCTGAAAGTAGTCATCACTGAAGGACTGATTGATCAGGCTCTGCAGACAATGGAAGATGGTCATGAACCTGTTCCGGTTGTATGTGTTAAAAGCTGCACCGGCGGTGGTTGCAAAGGCGGCGGTCTGGGTTGTGGTTGAAAAAACTAGTTCCCAATGCTCTCACCCCCTCCTCCCCTAGTCCCGATTTGCCATCGGGACTTTTGAAGGCGGGGACCGAGTGTTTACTATAAAAAACTTATCTTATCAAAGGAGTTAGCCAATGAAGAAACCGGAACACCACATTTTCGTTTGTGCCAGTTTCAGGATGTCAGGTACACCACAGGGTGTCTGCAATAAGAAAGGGGCACCATCACTGCTTCAATATCTGGAAAATGAACTTTCAGACAGAGGCATGGATAATGTGAGCGTCTCGATGACGGGGTGTTTAAAGATTTGTGATAAGGGTCCAGTGATGGTTGTTTATCCTCAGAACTCCTGGTATGGTGAAGTGAATGAATCAAAAATCGATGAGATCCTTGATGCACTCGAGGAAGGGAATCCGGTGGAGAAATATCTGATAAGTTAGATATCTGTTATTGATTATGAATAACATGAGAAAAGTTACTCTTATTGATACAACCTTACGCGATGGAGCGCAAGCTCCACACGTTTCGCTTACCCTGAATGATAAGATTGCTATAGTATCAATACTTTACAATGCCGGGATCAGAATTTTTGAGGCAGGCATTCCAGCCATGGGGATTGAGGAACGGAATGAACTTTCGCAATTGAAGAAACTGTTTCCTGATTGTACATTCATGGTCTGGTGTCGGGCGACAAACGAGGATGTTGAACTTGCCTGTTCCGGAAATTACGATTGTATTCATATCTCGTTTCCGGTTTCCCCGGTACACATGGACATTGTCAGATTCAATGAAAGTAAAGTATTTACTACTCTTTCAGAGCTTGTTTACAGAGCAAAGCAAAGTACTGAACACGTTTCTGTAGGTGCTCAGGATGCATCACGTGCCAACATCGAGTTTCTAAAGAAATTTTCAGCACGTGCTATTGATGCAGGAGCAGAACGGATTCGGATTGCAGATACAGTAGGCATTTTGTCACCACTGAAAACAACGCAACTCTTTGAGGCTTTAATGACTGTGGTTTCCGGCTCTTCACTCGAGTTTCATGGACACAACGACCTCGGAATGGCAACTGCAAATACTCTTACGGCGTTAGAAACGGGTGTGGGATTTACATCAGTGACTGTTAATGGAATTGGTGAACGTGCGGGTAATGCAGCAATGGAAGAGGTAGTAATGGCAATCAGGGAAGCTACTGACCTCGATTGTAATTTTGACATCTCACTGATCAGTTCAATGTGTGCAACTGTTGCAAAAATTACCAATACCCAAATACCTGATAATAAACCAGTTTCCGGAAAATCAGTTTTTCTTCACAAATCGGGCATTCATTGTCATGGGCTGATCAAGAATCGAAAAGCGTATGAACCCTATAATCCCGAAAAGATCGGTCATTCACCATCACGATTCTGTGCAGGAACTCACAGTGGTATAAACGGGCTTCGCTATATGCTGGGTGATGATGCGCAGGATGTATCAAACGAAATCCTTCGTATGTTTCTTGACTCAATACACAAAATCGCACGTGCCCAGAAGCGGTCGCTGACAGAAGATGAAGTGCGTATGATATTCAGGGAGAATATTGAAAAGTGAAATCTGGTGACGAACATCTCCTTTCCATTCAGATTGCGGATTTGGCTAACAATGAACATTGCAGTTATATAATAGCTCTTGTAAATGAATACCGGTGTGATCCGATGGGAGGTTCTCTTGGCGAGATCGATAAGGATTCGGAACAGGAGCTATTACATGGTTTGCGTGACCATCCATCATCTGTGGTTTATTTTGTGCGTTGTGAAAATACCATTGCAGGTATGGCAGTTTGTTTTACAGGTTTTTCAACATTCAGAGCGAAGCGGCTCCTTAATATTCACGATCTGATACTTTTCAAAAATTATCGCAATAAAGGTATTGGGACCTGGTTTTTGAAAAGAATTGCTCAAGAGGTAGCGAGGATAGGATATTGTAAGTTGACGCTTGAAGTGCGGACTGATAATACATCTGCGAAAAAAGTTTACAGGAGAGCCGGATTTTCTCCTTGTGCTGATCCTATGGAGTTCTGGATTAAGGAATTGTAATTTATTAACGAATGCTTACAATAGATATAAGCAGCATTTGTAAGGTTGACCATTTGATATAAAGCTATTGACTTCTCCTGATCAAATATTCATATTTTAGATAAGCATTATAGTAATGTAAATTATTTGTAAGTTGCTCTTATTTAGCGCTTTCTGACCTCTCCCCCTGGCCCCCTCTCCCATAAAGAGAGGGGGAAAGAGACATGAAATTCGCGAATATCGCAGTTGCTCGCTCCTCTTCTCCCGGATGGGAGAAGGGGCTGGGGGAAGAGGTCAGAAAAAAATGAAAATTAAGGGGCTAGAAATTATGAAAACCTCTGGTGTAATTCGATTGCAACAAATTTCAGATGGAAAACTCGATCAGGCGAAATATTTACGGAAGAACATGACCGATGCTGAAAAACTCTTGTGGCAAAAATTGCGAAACAAGCAGTTGGGTATTAAATTTCGACGTCAACAGATCATTGAGGGATATGTTGTGGATTTCTATTGTGAATTCGCTAAGCTTGTCGTAGAAGTTGATGGTGAAATACATGAAAATGCGGAACAAAAAGAAAAGGATGAACATCGCCGAAAAGTATTTGAGGATAGAGGATTACGGGAAATCCGATTTGAAAACTATCAGGTTGAAAATGATATTGATTGTGTAGTTGATGAGATAAGAAATAGATTAGGAAAATACAATGTTGTTTAATCGACAAATGGGACCTCTCCCCCTGGCCCCCTCTCCCATAAAGCCCGGATGGGAGAAGGGACTGGGGGAAGAGGTCAGAAATCACTGAATCAAACGCCACCTTCATCCCCTTTTTTAACAGAATTAAATGACTCGTTTTCTTAGTGAATGGATGTAAGGTTGTATGCCATAGAAGCAGCTCGTATACTTCTATTATAGTATATTATCTAATCGATAAATATGATTTTGAATTTTAAGTATCAATATAGAAGCATACTCTTACATCTTCTCAAAAATTAAGGAGAATCTGCATGAAACAACTGTTTTTACTGGGGCTGTTTTTTTCTATTGCATCCATTTCGGCTCAAGTTAATCGACTCCCAAATGGCGATTTTGAACAACGCACTTCAGGATGGTATGGCTGGGGTGGAACAGCATCTGATACAGCACATACCGGTAAAAACGGGATTCAGGTGATTAACGGGTTCGCGAAATGGTCAGGAGCTCATCAGCTGCTGCCTCTTTCGGACAGTATCGAGATGGTGGAATTGAGCGGTTGGATCAAGACGAAAAATGTAACAGGTGGTAAGGAATCCTGGGAAAAAGCGAGGATTACGCTTGAATTTGTTGATGACCAGGAGAAGCTGGTGGGAAACTATCCTGATGCAGTTGGGCAGGTAGATGGAACAAGTGACTGGACACAATACCGTAAGAAATATACAGTGCATAAAGGTGCAAAAAATGTAAAGGTTATTGTCGCACTGGGTAATTGTACTGGAGAAGCTTATTTTGACGATCTGCAATGTTTCTTTTATTCTGCATCGCAGGTAAAAGCGATGACCCCGGCATCAGACAGCAGTGGTAACCTTTTAACAGATGCAGGATTTGAACATGATGGTTTCGGGTGGAATATTTTTGGCGCTTCGGTGAGCGCCCCGGCACGTTCCGGAAAAAATGCAGTGCTGGTGAAAAATACCTCTCCGGCGTGGAGTGGGGCAGAGCAAGTCGTAGTTTTGCCAGAAGGTGCATCAAAGGCAGTCGTTGGAGGCTGGATTAAAACGGTTGATGTAAAAAAGGGAAAAGAGGATTGGGAGACTGCCCGAATCAGTATTGAGTTTGCAGATAAGCAAGGGGCACTGGTAGGTGGCTATCCACCGGTTACAGGAAGTGTTGTGGGTACACAGGATTGGAAAAATTACAGCAAGGAGTATATTGTACCACCGGGTACCCAGAGTATTAAAGCGCAAGCAGCTCTTGGTAATGCTGTTGGAACGGCATATTTTGATGACATTTCATTGATGATTTATGATAAAAACAACAAATTACTGCAAAAAGGTGCGATTTCCGGACCTATGGACGAAGGAGAGTGGTATCCGCTGGATCAGAATAATACTGCATCAGGTGGTCACTATGTAGACTGGTCATCTCTACTTGATGCACCAGCTGGAAAGCACGGCTTTCTGACGGTTAAGAACGGAAAATTCTTTTTTAAAGATGGTACTCCTGTAAAATTCTGGGGTACAAATCTTGTAGAAAAGGATTGTTTTGCATCAAATGCAGAGATTGATTCGGTGACCAGCCGTCTAGCAAAAATGGGATGTAATCTGCTCCGTCTTCATCATATGGATGCACCATGGGCTGAAAAGAATATTTTTGGAAAAGCAAAGAGCACCCGGACTCTCTCAGCAACTTCATTGAAACAGCTTGATTATCTGACTGCGCAATGCAAAAAGAAAGGTATTTATATTTTTCTTGACCTGCTCGTTCATCGGGAGTTCACCCCGGAAGATAGTGTTTCCGAGAAACCAAAAGAACTTGGCGCAAAACAGGTTGGTATGTACTCACGGAAATTGATTGATCTTCAGAAAGAGTATGCTTCACAGTTGCTCAATCATGTCAATGAGTATACGAAAGTGGCTTATAAAGATGAGCCTGCAATAATTGGATCGGAGATTATAAATGAATCCACTATCTTTACCCATTTTTCGGATAATTGTATAAGTGGTGTATATAAAAATGAACTGGAAGAGCTTTGGAAAAAATCTCCTTATAAAGATAAAACCCTTGCTTATTTTCTTCCCGACTGGCAAGCGGAACGTACCATGTTGAAAAACTCCGGTCCGGGAGATTTTCGGCAGAGTCTCACGTTTCTTTCATCACTGGAGAGTGCGTATTATAAAGAGATGGAAAATTATCTTCGTTCGATCGGTGTCAAATATCCTCTTGCAGGGAGTAATATGCCATTGCCACTACTGGGGTCCCTGAAAGATAATAGCATCATGGATTTTACAATCAATAATGATTACTGGGATCATCCACAGGTCTGGAAAATTGGCAATAATTGGGAGCGGGTATTGTATTCTCCCTTCAATAATGGATCACAATTAAAAAGTCCATCACGTAATACTGTTTTTGCAAAGTCATATTACAAAGTGGATCAAAAGCCGTTAATCATTACTGAATGGAACCATTGTTACCCCAACGAGCAGATGATCGAAGCGGTACCACTTGTCGCAGCCTACAGTGCTCTACAGGGGTGGGACGGTGTTCTTCAGTTCGATTTTAATCTTCAATCGGTGGGCAAAGACCGGATTCGCAATTACACACTTTCGGTAGCTCCGGAACACGTGGCATTGTGGGTTATGGGGGCACCATTGTTCTTGCGCAGTGATGTAAAAGCGGCTCCTGGTATTGTGGTTGAAGCAGTTACTGACTCAATGGCATTGACACTTCCAAATTATTCATATTTTCTTGAGAACAATAAATACCTTCCTTACGTGACCCGGGTTGCCAAAACGTTTTCAGGTAAAGCTGCTGGCAAACCTGAACAGTATAAAAAATATTACGATGAAACCAGCGGCATTATGAAAAGTGAAACTGGTGAACTCACACTTGACTCTAAGAAGGGTATTCAGACAATTACAACACCACAAGTGCAGGGAGTAAGTGGCTTCATAGGTAATGAAAAGATAACATTGCCGGCATTCTCGTGCAAGGTTTCCAATACAAATGCTTCGATCTATGCTGTGGCTAAAAGCAAAGAATCCCTTGAAAAGAGTTCTTCTTTTTATCTTGTTGTCGCAGGACCGGTAAAGATGACCGATCAGAAGTATAATGCATCACGGAGTGCACTTGAAAATCCCGGAAAATTGCCTGTAATTGCACAGGTGATTAAAGGTACGATCACTTTTGCGAATGCATCGCAACCGAAAGCCACCGTTACTCCTCTTGCAGTGTCTGGTGTAAAGGGAAAACCAATATTGCTTACAAAGGATAGCTCAGGGAAGTTTGTTTTTAACACTGAAGTTGGGCGAACACTTGTGTATGAGGTTAGTTTTTCCAAGTGAGATAATCACATTTTTTGCGGATTTCGCATTCGCCTCTACCCCTTTATCCGCGTCTCCATCTGAAATGGAGAGGGGGAAAGACTTAGAGGGCTAGTTGGTCAATGAGCAGTCCGTCAAATGTGGAGAGATACGAATGCGAACAACATGAGAATTGTGATATCTCCCCTCCGACGACAACAAATGTTTCTGGGTGCGGGCACTAAAAAGCTTTTGGCTATTTGCCATTGGCTGTTGGCTAAAAAGTTCTTTATTATAGCTAATAGCTAAAAGCCAACTGCTAATAGCCTCTAAAAGCCCCACCAAATCGCCTCGCGGCGTCCATGTTATTAGTGACAAAGTGGCCAGTGACTGAGTAGGTTTAGTAAAAGAGAATTTGTGATTTGTGATTTGTGATTTGTGATTGGTGATTGGTGATTGGTGATAAACTTAAAGAAGAAGAATAGAAAAATTTACTTGCAAAAAATACCCATTTTTTCAAGTTCCGATTTAATCTGCAAACGCTTGTCTCCCTGAATCTCAATAGAGCCAACTCCATCCTCTATCTTAAAGGTTCCACCGGAACCACATTTTTTCTTGAGTGTTGTGGAGAGATCTTTGAGAAACTCTTCAGATGACGGAAGGCGGTCGATAACGGTGACATCTTTACCGCCACGATGTTTCTTTTCGATCCGCAGAACTGCTTTGATTTTAGAGATGTCCGGTGTAGTATCTTTACAAGTACATGATGCTGCAAGTTTCTTACACCGGGGACATGGTTTGTTAAGGTCCGGGTTTGTGGAATAGACTAACTCAGAATCGTTGCTCATCTACTTTGTTCTTATTGCAAAAATTACATCAAAAAATGGTGCAACATGTGGACTATACTCGTTAAGATTTGTTTCCACAAGATCAATACCTGCATCAAAATTAAGATAAGGGATTGCAGGGGGGTGGATGCGAATACCACCATCGGTATTAAGCCAGAACCCACCATCATCAGGATGAAAGTCAATTGATGTTCCCAGTTCCCATATTATTGACCAGACTTCTGATGGCGTTGCTTTAAGTGCAAAATCTGCACCTAAGGAAAACCGATCACCTATTTGCATATGAGGAACAAGACAGGTTTCAAAAGTACTGGTTTTGGAGATACCCCAGGCAAGAAACGCTCCCAGACGGGGACTTGATTCGCGTCTTATTCCATGTCCACCCCATGGTAATTCAACAAATGACCATGCCATACCTGCTCCAACAGAAAGATTATCTTTGATTCCATATCTGGCGCCGAAATTTATTCTACCAATGTTGTCAAGCAATGACATACCCAGTTGCAGGTGTGCTGGTAATGTAAAGGAAACTTCGTGGAGGCTTGCAACAAGATCATACTCATTATTAAGATATGCTGTCGGCACGTAAAAATAGTGTGTAGGCTGCGCTGGTCTCAGTGTCGATTGTGCGGAAAAAAGCGGTAGAGCAGCTAATGCCAGTAATGTGATGGTTTTATAGAATGTACCCATATTTCTTTCCTTTCAGTGATTTTACAGTGCATATGCCTGTCATATAAAAAAAGGGATAGTAAACCTCCATCCCTTAACTCTGTATTTTTACTGTAGCAAAAAAATATCAGAACGTTGAATTTTTTAGAAACTCTGATCAAAATCCCTGCAGGCCGCAGCAGCGTGTGCAAACCGGCATCAGGCCTTTTTTCATTTCACGACGGAATTTTTTGTATTCCGGACCATTCCATATATCGTAAAATGATTTTTCATGAACATTTCCACAGAGATAGTCCTGATAATCACGGCAGGGTGTCATGAGCCCTTCAGGAGTGATTTCGGCAATATAATAGATACTGTCGCACTGAGGATAACCACAATGCCATGAATGATCACTGTAATATCTTCGGATCTCCTCCTCTTTTTCGATATCCGGGAGGATATGGGGAACGCAGGCCTTTCCTTTGGACATCTGTTTAATCTGCCTGATCTGATCAGCTGTCACCGCAGCATTGACATCATCAAAACATGATTTGAGATACCCACGGTGATTTTTGGGCTTGTACCCGAAGCGATCTTCAAAAACTTTTTCGTGAAGGTCTGCGCGTTCTTCGGTAATAAACCACCCGAAATACATCGGATGCAACTGTGCTTTATCGAGAATCAATCGATGTATATCTGCAAGGTGTGCATGGTTGTAATTAGAAACAACGGTGATGGGGATTACCAGTGGAAACAGCAGCTTTTTTCTCTTTTTAATCTCATCAACCTTGGAGATAATGTTCATCACTTTTTCAAAATTATCAGATGATCGACCATTAGCAGGGGTACGGAGGTAGTTTTGTGATGCTGCATCCCACCCGTCAAGACTGAGGAATAATACCTGAAGAGCACCGGTGTCGATAAGATCTTCAATAATTCTATCAAGATCCTGTGCGTTGCTTACGATCGAGCCTTTTAATTTGTATTTTGCCATCTCCTGGAAAAGAGGTACCAGTGGTTTCCACATGGTTGGCTCACCACCCCATATATAATAGAATGGATGATCATGGCGGGTTTCGAATACAATACGTTTTACTACTTCAAAGTCAAGCTGGTTGAGTTTTTCACCACGTTCAAGTTTCAGACGAAGGTGCCCGTTTTCACCCCACTGACCACACGAGCCACACCGGAGATTGCAGACTTCATTGACCCGAATACTGATCTGACCAACAGGGATATCTTTTTCAGGATCGTTTTTCCCGAAATATTTTCTGATCTGCTGGGGGAACATGTGCCATGAGTCTGTATTGGTGAGGAGGTTGGGAATGATGTATTTCTTTACAAAATCCCATGGAAGTAACGCTTTTCCATCATACTTTGCCATTCTTCAAGCACCTTTCATAGTATCTGCTGATTCAAATAATCACAGAATATATTAAATCGCTCCATCTTTCAGGTATACTTTTTCACGAAAACCTTAGATATGAAGTACATTTTTACGATGGTTCAAGTTGCGACAGCTCTTCCTGATGAGCCTCCCAATCATTCATAAGTTCGCTCAGAGAAGTCTCCTCATCAGTGATCTGGCGTGAGAGTGTGTGTAGCAATTCAAAGTTTGTTGCATTTGCAGGATCATCAAGTGATTTTTTAAGATCAGCCAGAGCATTTTCATGAACTACGATTTCACGTTCAATCTTTTCTATCTGCCGGGTAAGCTTCTTTCGCTGTTCCCGTTCGATGATCTTTTTTTCTTTATCACTTGTTTTGGGGTTTGACGATTCTTTTGATGATGCTGAGTTGTCACGCTTTTCATCAGGAAACATCATTTCGACGTATGTACGGTAGTCATCCAGAGTGCCGGGAAAATCCCGAACTGATCCTGGACGTATTTCGATAATACGGGTTGCAATCTGTGAAATAAAATACTCATCATGTGAAACAAACAGAATTGTACCCTTGAACTCTGCCATTGCAACAGCAAGCATTTCGATCGATTGTATGTCAAGATGGTTGGTTGGTTCATCAAGCAAGAGCAGGTTGCCTGGGTTTGCCAGAATTGTAGCCAGTACCAGACGTGCTTTTTCTCCACCTGAACAAACTTCAACTTTTTTATCAACAGAATCACCACTGAACAGAAATGCGCCCAGAATATTTCGCACGAAGGTGGTCTCGGTACGCACCGATTCTGTCCGGACTGTTTCGTAGAGTGTCTTTGATATGTCGAGTTGCTCAAGCTGATGCTGTCCAAAATAGCGGACGGTTGTATTATGCCCAATCGTGAGTTCACCGGATTTTGGTGTGAGCATGCCGGTGACGAGTTTTAAGAGTGTTGATTTACCAGCTCCGTTAGGACCGACAATCGCCACCTTATCTCCACGGTTGATTAAAAGGGAAAGATTGGTAAAGACATCTTTTTCACCATAACCGGTAGTAACTCGGGACAACTGGAGCGGAATGTTTCCGGACATTGGCGGATCGGGGAAGGAGAACTGGATTGTTTTCCCATCCTGGATAATTACCGGGAGTTCTGCTTTGAGTTTTTCAAGCAGTTTTGCTCTGGATTGCGCCTGGGTTGCTTTGGTCGCTTTTGCTTTGAACCGCTCCACAAAGCGTTCTGTCTGTGCGATTTTTGTTTCGAGGTTTTTTGCGCGGTTCAGTTCGTTTTCCCGCAGCTCTTCTTTGAGCATCTGGAACTGATCGTAGTTACCCTTGAGTTGAAGAATAGTTGATCCACTGATCTCCGCGGTATACGTAGTGATTCTATTGAGAAAATCACGATCATGGCTGACAATGAGCATCCCACCTTTGTACCGATCGAGAAATCGCTCAAGCCATACCAGAGAGTCCATATCCAGGTGGTTCGTTGGTTCATCAAGGAGTAGAAAATCGGGTGAGGTCAGCAGCAGTCTTCCAAGCACAGTTCGCATCCGATAGCCACCACTAAGGCTTTTTACTGGCTGATTCCAGTTTTCCTGCGGAACACCAAGACCGGCAAGGATAGCCTCTGCACGGGAACTCAACGAGTAACCATCATGGAAATGCATGGCATCGTAGAGTGCATCGATCTTTTTAAGTTCTTTTTGCAGTTCCTGGGGATCGAGCGAATTTGAGATCGACTCAAGCTTCTCTTCAAAATTGAGAATATGCTCGAATGGTTCAAGTACAATCTCCATGGGGGACATGTGATCAAGAACTTCCACTTCCTGAGGAAGATACCCGATTGAGAGACCTGATGGAATATGAATGGTCCCCTTATCAACCGATTCAACATTGCTGAGGATGCGTAAAATGGTGGTTTTTCCGGAGCCGTTGCATCCGATCAGCCCTGTGCGCTCTTTATCGTGGAACGAAAGTGAGACCTGATCGAACAGGACCTTACTTCCGTACTGCTTTGAGATGTTTTCCAAGGTAATCATAGTTTGAGGAGTAAAAATAATAAAAGGGGAGTGATTCGAAACGTATATTTATTAATATGGAAAATGACTTTCTGATCAATATGTTCAACCTAATTGTTGAATTTCGTAATAACCTTTTAAAAAAAATAGCTGAGAGTTGGATTGGTAATTTGTGAGAAATTTAAAACAAATGATTTTCAAAAAAAATGCAGTTTTAAGATCCGTTCTGTTTCTGTTTTCGTTCGGTTTTTTGTTCAACACTTTTGCCGAAAATCCTCCCTGGTATTCTGCTGATACCGTTGAAGGAATCTGGAGGACCAGTAACTACGAGACAAAACAACCGGAACTTCTGGTAAGGCTCTGGTCGCAGCACGATACGCTGTTTGGAGATGTTATCGATGTTATCGGGCTGAGCCTTATGAATAATCCAGTCTGCCAGAATTGTACCGATTCGCTTAAAGATGCTCCGCTCAAAGGTATGAGGATTGTCTGGGGGCTGACCAGAGGTGATAAAAACTGGCGAAAGGGTAAAATGCTCGATATCTCTGATGGTAAAGTCTATCGTTGTGAACTTCAGTTAACAGAAAACGGAGATCTTTCTGTATTTTCATTTGTTAATAGAGTGTTTAAGGTGGGAAGGACATTTGTCTGGAAGAGAAACTGATAATAATGTTCCTTTTTGAATCGATGGAGGAACTGAATGAATCAAGTTAACTTCAGAGGTATTCTTTTTGCACACCGGGAAAAGACGGAGGTCTTCGAACCTGTGCTACATCCTGACGTAAGATTGCTATTCCAACTACAAGGTTATTTTTACTTGTCGCAATCTATGTATATACTCTTATCCAAATGATCACAGGGGAATTTTTATGAAAGTTATAGCCATAAAAAAGGGGTAACACGCTAGTGTGTTACCCCTTCACAAACATCGAAATGCAAACCCAATCAACCATTAGGCATGATTGCATATCGCGGTGTCATGTCAGCTGGCATAATAGCATATCGCGGTGTCAGATCAACCGGTAATATACCATATCTCAGTACCATGTCAACTGGTAAAACTGCATAACGTGGAGAGATAATACTTAAGGATGTCGTTGTGATATCATAGCCACCCGACATACTGAGCAACTCTTCATCAGAAAGTACCTTTTTTTCTTCGTTCATAATTTTCACCTCCTTTCTTTATGTTTGCGTGTGATAAAGAATATGTAAAAAAATTAAATTTTAATGTCAAGTCATGCAGTTATACGCGTCTTTTCAAATAGTGGTTTGTTGTTATCATAAAATGATGGCGATTTATCTTTAGCATCACAGAGAACTGCATATGCTTCTTCATGACGGTTTTGTTCGATAAGTGCCAGTGCCAGATCGTGCCAGGGATCCATGAAATTTTCATCGGAAAACTCGACAGCTTTTCGTAAATGACTGATACCAGCCTCCACCTCTCCAAGTTTGCATAAAGTCAATCCCATTCCTTTATTGGCATATACATCATTTCCATTAATTCCTAGCGCCCTGGTATTGGCCTCTTTTGCATCCTGATAGTTCTGGAGCATAAAGTTTGTGTAACCTAAGAGTCCAAGAATTTCGATGTTATCGTTTTGCAATTCCATGCCTCTTCGCAGTGCAAGCTCACCCAGTTGAAAATCACCTTTTTCAAGAAAGAAACGGGCCTTTTTGATAACAGTCCCAACTTCATTTATCATTGAAAATTGTTCCTGTACTTTTTTCATCGTTGTATAATATGAACAGTAACGATTCTCTTTGTAAATATCACCTTCTATTGTGAGGCGTGTATTGCTGCAACCGCCCAGGCACAGCTCGCCAAAACGACACCTGGCACAAAATCCGGAAAGTTTCTGTTTTGACATTTCACGGCTCCACAAAAATGCTGTTGGACCATTCCAGATCTCCAGAAGAGATTTTTCACGAATGTTTCCTTCAACAAATCTTCTGTCTCTGATTGAAGTGCAGGCGATTATATCACCATTATGCAGAATTCCCATTACCCGTTTTCCTGCACCACATCCCTGCCACATATATCCCTTTTCTGGATTTCTTTTTGTACGTACTTCAACCTCTTTGAGGCTATAATACCCAATACAGTCTGCAAGCTGAAATTCAACAGATGTGTTTTTGTAATGTTTGTGTGCAAAATTGATCACATGATCAACACATTCAGGATCTTCAAGTAACTCAATGTTTTTGCTCATACTGCCCATCGGAACACCCATCTGTATCTGCCATCCTTCAATACCTTTTTTTTCAAGCAAAGCGAGAAGTTCGGGTAATTCTCCTGAATTTTTTTTGTTTACAGTGGTGATAATTGAACGGTGAAGGCCACTATCTTTCATGAGATCAAGAGCTTGCATAATCCTGTCGAAAGAGCCCGCTTTTCTAATGTAATCGTGAGTATCTTTTAATCCGTCCAGACTGAAAGCAATTGTATTAATTCCCGCCTTTAGTGCCCTCTCGATAATATTTTCATTCATTGACCATCCGTTGGTGATCATATTGGCAATAATACCGTTTTTTCCAAGTTCACCTGCAATTTGATCCCAGTCGCTCCTCAGAGTTGGTTCTCCACCTGAAAGGGTTATACATTTTATTCCGAGGCTGCCAAGATCTTTGCATAGTGCAAGAGCTTCACTCGTGGACAGCTCGCCGGGGAGGGCACCTTCACAAGCAGATCCACAATGTTTGCAGCGCATGTTGCAGCCCATAGTGATCTCCCAGACTCCTGCAATGGGTGTGTATTCCATACATTTCTCCTTTTTTTTTGATTTTTCTCAATCAGGTCTCAGGTTTCCCGATTTATTCAAAGACATACCTTTGATACAATACTCAAAATAGTTACTATGTAAAAGTATCTAAATTTTCGAGAACAAAAATCGTGCAAGTTGTAAATCTCAGATGCAAGCCGCTTATGACGACCAGAATTTTATATAAAAAGAACCAGAGACTGGTTATCACAATTCTGTTCAGCCTTTGTCTAATCAATATAGATATTGTTAATATAATGTTCAATACTTATTTACACATTGATTTGACATGCTGGCTTGATTGAACATATGTGATGATGGCTGTCTGCTCGATTGTGACGGATCAGAAACGGTAGCAAATTCACAGGGAGAACGGATTCATGTTGTAAAAAAGCCAGGGTTTTTATACAACTGTTTTATAGAAAAAGAGGTATAGTTTCTTATCGTGTTGAAGATTAAATTAAAACAAACTCAAAAACCAGTTTGAAACCTTGGGACCGGGTAAAACCATCATTCTGAAATCATTTGACGGCAGGCTCGGATCGGTACTCTCTCCGTCAAAAGAATGATACTCAGAGGAAACAGTCACCCAATCCATGACGGATGCGCTACCACCGATACTGAATAAATTTCCACTGTCAGCATTAAACGGGTCCTGGTTGCGATACATAGTGTTGAGGTTAAAAGTAGATATTCCCGGAATACTTAATCCAACACTACCTCCGAAATCAACAGCCCCTTCTTCATCCGATGTAGGAAACAAGCCACCAACCACACCACCAACCGTCAGTTTCCATGTCTCATTGTCAACAAGATTTATTGTTGATGCACCATTAATACGGTCTCTCACCCCTGATTCATTTGGACGATAGCTTAATTCGTTTGTAAGCTGCATCGATAACGGTCCGAATGTTCGGAAAATTAAACCACTTCGGAAATAAGTTTCAGGGAGCCTTCCATCGCTTCCGGGACTATATCCTCCCTCGATCAACGTATAAACACCTTGATTGCCAATGAACACTCCTGCCAGCCATCGATCAGTGCCTTCTGGTGCCGTTGGATCTGAATCACTTTCAACTGCAAAATTCCCTGAAAAATAGGGATATGCCTCGAAACCATGGTATTTTGCTTTTTCAGTTTCATCTTCAGGGTAAAGGTCGGCTATTGATGCAATATTAAGTCCGAAATTCATTGAAAGAGCGTCTGGTACAGTGTCATCACCATAACCAGTTAGTTTGAGATCAAATCCACTTGGTGAAGAATAAAACGGATAACTCCATCGGGGATCCGGGCTGTTTCCCATCATGCCGGGTCGTGAAAAACCCCCTGGTGCTTCCGTAAATTTGCCCAGGGCAAGACTTGGTAGTGTAGTAAAGTTGAGATCACTTTCCATGAGTGCCTGAACACCCGTAATGCCTGCCTGCAATAAACTACCATATATTATTAACGTACCAATATTGGAAATCGCTGTATTTTCAAACTGATCACTTTCAAAGTATTTTTCAAGATCGGTCTGTATCCCGATAGAAAGCGATGTAAGAACGAGGTTAACGTAGGTGTCTTTATTTCCAGATAGCGCTTCAACCATTGATAGTGACTTATCAAAATCAAGATCATAGGAAGATACTTCTGTGTATAGACCTGCATAGGCAAGATTAAGCAGAAGAACAATTTGCTTGTGAAGGATTTCGGGATCAATAATTTCCCTTGCATCGGTTTCCCTTGCTTTATTAATTGACGACTGCCAGCGATCCGGCAATTGCAGAACTAATGGTTCAATCATCAACCAGGGAGACGCAAAGGAGCCGAACCCGGCTTCTGCATCCTGAGAATCCTCATCATTTTCTCCCCTTTGTATCTGTGTCGATTGCTGAAGAACGTGAGTCAATTCATGGGCAAGTAACTGCTTGCCATTTTCGGTTTCAGGTGTATATTCACCAGCATTGAATGCGATGTCATTTCCAACAGTAAAGGCTTTGGCATTAATCTGCTGTGCTGCCTTTGCGGCATTTGTATCGGTATGAATCCTGACATTACTGAAATCAGCACCAAAACGTGGTTCCATAAACGAACGAACTTCATCTGAAATTGGTAATCCTTGTCCAGAAAGTTGATTGATGCGGGATTCAGTTTCATCGGAAATCAGATCATTTTCATTAATAGTTTTGGGTTGAATAGTATGGTACGTCTGAAGCGGCTTGCACTGGAAATGGGGGGGAGGCATTCGCATAACTTGATCAGCAACGAGGTCTGCTTCTCTCTCTGAAAAATCATTTGGGTCACTCATACTTCTGCGAGTCTGAATAGTTCTTCTGTTTAATAAATGTACCATTGCCTGGTTCCCAAACGCTCGGTTCAACCCGATTGCCTGAGGTTGTCTTGTGAGGCCAGTACGGTTTTCATGTATCCCCATATTTCGATGGAGATTGTTAATTGTATTATTTATTCTTTTTTGCATCCTTATTGTCCTTGAAATAATATATATAATGATTCGAGAGGTTTCGGATCATCATAAGCTGATTTTAGAAATATGGTACATTATACAGATTGAGTATCTCATTTTCAACATTTTGGAGAAAACGTGCGCCGGGTGTAGTGACAGAATCGTCTACCCATTGTGGGACAATCCCTATGCCTGTTTCAATAATTTGTGAAATACCATCAATTGAGGCTATATCAAAAAAGTCCGGTGTGGCTGCGATTCTCGCCAGGTCTTCCATAGGGAGGTATCGTAACCCTCCATCAAGGTAAGCCTGTGAATGTGTACCATAGGCAAATTCTCTGAATGCATCTTCATCCTGCTCTAAACGATCAAATGCTGCCGGATCTGCATCGCGTCTGTTTTCAATTGCCTCCTGAAGTAACACAAAGGTTCTGTCGACCCACCGCTGTCCTTCTGCCGATAATGTCGGTCTTAGTTCTGTTGTAAACCTTCTGGCATATCGGTCACCATAATTTAAATAATAGTCCGGAGGGGGAGGTGTGGTATGTCTTGACAGGTAATCGTCATTACGTGCCTGATAGTAATTAACATTGCCGACCATGCTGCGCAATGATGCCGGTAGGGTAATTGTTGCACCTGGAGTTGTAGCTTCTGGAGGAGTTAGATTCTCACGCTGTACCTGATGAGATTGCTGTTGAAGTACATGAGTAAGTTCATGGGCAAGCAACTGCTTGCCATTTTCGGTTTCTGGAACATATTCCCCTGTATTGAATGCAACGTCGTTTCCAACAGTAAATGCTTTGGCATTAATCTGCTGCGCAACAGATGCAGCATTTGAATCGGTATGAATTCTGACATTACTGAAATCAGCACCAAAGCGCGGTTCCATAAATGAACGAACTTCATCCGAAATCGGTGATCCTTGTCCAGAAAGCCGATTGATGCAGGATTCTGTTTCATCTGAGATGAGTTCATTTTCATCAATTTCTTCAGGTTGAATAGTTTGGTGTGTCTGAAGAGGTTTTCTCTGGAGATGAGACTGCGGCATTCTCATAACCTGATCTGCAATCCGGTCTGCTTCCTTTTCGTAAATATCATCCGGATCACTCAGGTTCAGTTTTGTTTGCAATGGTTTACCCAGAAGATGAAGTAACGCCTGATTGCCAAAACGGCCTTGAAGGTATGATGTTTTAAAGGGGGAAGATGTGGTTGATTCAATGCTATTTTTATTTGAAATATTATTAGTGTTACTGCTGTTTTGTTTAAATAGAAAAGAATTTTTATGATAATTCACATATTCCCCCAGAATACAGACCCGTTAGGCTATTTTGATACCACATTTCATTGTTGAAAAAATAATTCAGTGTAACATTACAGTTTCTTCGTAATAGCTTTTATTCGCGATGTTATCAACGAGTGGTTTCGTTGAACTGATGTAGTACCTGGCGAAAAGTGCTGAAGTAGAGAAGCTAGAGCGTCCTTACTTTTCAAAAGCTTTTCGAACTCTTCTGAAAGGAATTTTTTTAAAACGGGCGTGCAATCGTTTACGATTTCCTGCTCTATTTCAGCACGTCCTGCAAGCAGTACCAACAGATCGTAAATGTCGAAACTTTTGGAATAATCGTTCCGGCCTCTGCGGTAGTAGCTGTTGAATTTAATAGCGCAAAAGTAGCGGGCTGGTACGATCTTCAGTGAAAGTGTTTTTTCAAGGTTTACAGTTATTGCTTCAGAATGTGCATCAAAAAGCCACCTGTTATTAAATTCAACAACAGGACCGCCAGGCATGACATCCATACTGATAGGTCCGAGTTTCCACTTGGTAACAACATCATTTCTAAGCTTCTCAAATCCGCGGTCCCAGAGTTTGTCTTCAAATTCAAGAAGCTGTTGTTTTTTCTCAAATTCTACAATGCAATCGATGTCTTTGCTTTTGCGAACAGGGAGGTCACTCGCTTTGGTCAAAAACAAGGGTAAAATGGCGCCTCCCAGGAATACTGCATGTTGATTAAGATCTCCCATGGCTTGTAAAACTGTTTTCACCATACTCAGGTTTTCACTCGCAACGGTTGAATAGGGTTGATTAACGGCAGTCGATGATTTGATTTCTACATTTTTTTTTGGCATATCGATATCCTGTCTGAAAGAGAATTATTCATTGTAGTATCAGATGAATTCCACACGAGTTGTCCGTCCACGGATTCCCGGTTCCTTACACAGGATTTCAATTGTGGCGACTCGTTTCTCCTGGGAGGAAACAAGACGTATTTTCGCTTCACCATTGACTAAATTAACCGAATTGATTGCATCTTTTCCTGTGAAATCCTGAATAGTGCCGTGGTCGGTACGAAGATACAGTAGATTGTTATCATTTTCTGAGGTCTGGAGCCTTTTTCGTTCATCGATTTTTTGCAAAATAATGACTGTATATGAGACTCCATCAGCAGGTATCTCGGGAATTCCATCAACAGGATGCTTATCAGGTGCATCAACCTTTACGAAAATCGCAAAATATTCCTGATCACGAATGACCAGTTTCAACTCTGAAGTTGAGTTGTCAATTTTCAATTTGTTGGGAAATGCATTATAATAGAGTTCCGTTTTTTTCTCATCTACAACCTGAATCGCATCATATTCAACTTGATCACCCGACTTAATGGTACCTTTGGTAATTTCGGCTATCGCGGTTTGTTTATCGCTATCTGTACCAAAACGAGATGTAAGACCAATTATTTTAAGGTTAGATTTGTTATATACTACCCACATATGTTTACCTCCAAATAAACTTCAAATTTGCATTCAATATAATCCAATTGGTTATCCGTAAATAAGTAATGCGCATTTAAGATCGAACGAAGAAAGTGAAGCGTATGCATCTGTTGTGCTGCGTTCCCTTCTATACAGTGCCACAGTAATTACACCGGCATCAGTTGCTCCTGAAATCGTCACGTCCAGTCTTTCTTCACGCTTCTGAGTACTTACCTGATCTTCAAATGATGCCGAAAACAGGTTCCCGTTAGCCATGTAACATGTTTGAACAATATAAGGGACCGAGGCCACTCTGGTTATTTTATTACCTATGCAGTATCTGAAAGCTGTGGGAGCAGCCAGATCAACCATTCCTGAACACTGGACACCGTAAAGTAAACCAGCCAGCGTAGAATTACAATAGCTGAAAGCCCAGATAAACCGCGGTTTGAAACCTGCATTGACAGTACGGATAGCACCACTACCATCTGTAGCAGAAAATGCAACTTCAGTCTGAAATCTGTTTTTAAAGTCATATGCTATAGCGGATAATGCTCCGACCTGTGCAGCAGTCGTATTGTGTGGATTTCCCGAGATACCGGAATGGGTTTCTCCTATGGTAATAGTATTAGCGGCATCGTTTGGTGTTATATGAATCGCATTTGCAGCGATAAGGTCGATATTGCCACCCGGATTGCGTACACCGTCGATACTTACGGGTACTCCAATTTGAGTCGCAGTCGTATTGTGCGGATTTCCTGAGATACCGGAATGGGTTTCACCAATGGTAATAGTATTTGAAGCATCATTTGGTGTAATATGAATCGTGTTAGCAGCAATCAGGTCGATATTGCCACCCGGATTGGATACACCATCGATACTGACAACTGGACGGATCGCCGGAGCAAGTTTATCCAGTGTGACGGCACCATTTGCTATTTCATTGTTTGAAACTGCACCTGCTGCTATTGAACTGCTTGCTCGTTTGACTACTGTCGTATCTGAAATGATCGTGCTGATATTCCCGCTTCCATCAAGATGAATCCTGGCTATAGTTATGATGGAACCATCAGCTGGAGGAATTGTTGAAGAATCGGAAAGTATCGGGAGTTCAGTTGTACGTACATAGTTATCAACAGCTCCTGATGTGTATCGATCTGCACTATCGAAAGTTTCATTATATGCAATAGTAAGGTATACATCGATATTACTACCGGTTGTAACAAGTGGGTAGGCAGAAGGATCGATAACCGTAATTTCTCGACCAGTATTATCGATTGCAGCTCCAGGGGCTACAGATACAACTCTGTCAGCGGATTTTGTGACTGACAGTCCGGATGCAACACCCCAGGTATGCAGTGATGCATTGAGCCTGCGGCGCATAGCAATATGATATGCCTGTTCATCTTTGAAATCTGCTTCAACAAGAAACTGATTGGTAAAGTAATTCAACCTTTTAACAGGAGGCATGGAACACTTCCTTTCTCAATCTATTCATTTATTTCTGTTCCCAGCAGTGTATCGACTCCGATAGTTGAATATACGCCGATCTGCATACTGGGATAAGTTACTTCAAGGGTATAGTGGGTATGCGCTGGTTTTTCCAGCTCAATAAGTGCCTGAGCAATAGCCATCTGTCTTTCCAGTGATTCTGGAGATTCCCGGGGAAGAGAGATGGTCACCTGGAAGAAATGCGGAGCGCCGCCACCGAGCACGGTATCCTGACCAATTGTCGAGTGAACCCCAATCTGAAACTCACTCGAGGCGCTCTCCATAACGGCTGGAGTACCCACTGTAAAGATACTCAGTAATTTTTTAAGGTTCTCTTTTGTTCCCCGGCGCCTGTATAATTGAATGATATTGGCGATAAAATCCCGTTGCTTTGTAATGTCAAGATCTGAACGCAGTGTAAACGAAGTCCAGTCCGACAGCCATTCCAGAAATTTTTCTGGTGTTTCGTAAGGATCAAAAATGGTCGAAAGACCTGCGATGCTTTCTTCGAGTCCATCGAATGGAAATAAAATCCCCGGTTCCGGATCGCGGCCAAACAGAATTTTTTCAAAGGCAGCTAAAAACCGGTCAAGGAAATCATTGTCCTGATATAGAGACGGTAATCTCTGAAGAAGACGATTGATTGTCATGATGATGCTCCTTCCTGAAATTCCTTGAAGGTTTTCACTTCAAGAAAATTTCCAGATGGAAAAGTAATCTCTACCAGTTCATTTTCATACAAACTGACGCATTCGAGTTCGCCAAGATCATTTCGTTGTATTCTTGAATCATCACCACCGATCATTACTATTTCATCGAGTTCTGTGCTGCCACTTCCGGTACTTCTGCATACGAAGTCAACGCCCGGAACAAGGTCCAGTAATGAGTATACTTCTGAGACATAAACAGACCGGCCAAATGGCCAGCCGTTACCATCCTTGCCGCCGAAATATGGATTAAAAAATTTCCATAGTGCTTCAATAATTCGGGAACGAACAACACTCGTGAGTGCATCTGGTTTGACTACAACAGTAAGACGTATGTAAATACGAATATATAGAGGACCAACAACGTGCACAACAGTAGTAAGTAATCTTCTTGAGTCAATATAATTTGCTACCTGAGAAAACAAAGCTGCGTTCGGCTGCAATATTTTTGGAAAAATTCGCACCGCAGTAGCAACCGTCGTTGGTTTCTTTTGGGTAGAAATACGTACCCAGTGCATATTGATAGTATTAATTACGGTTGGTTGCCAATCTGGGGGAACATTGAAACAAATTGAACCGTTAACATTCCATCCGGCGGTGAAATCGGATAAGCCATTTGGATCTATCTGTAATTTTACCCATGCAGAACCGTTGTAGTATTCTAAAGACAACTGATAGTTATTTCCTGTTTGCGAGAAAACAAACTGGATTTCTCCAAATGGAATTTCATTACCAATAAAAAGATATTCATCACTTCTGTTAATGAGCCTGAACCCTAGTCCATTTCCATTGCCAGCTTCGACTGTATGATCGGTGAATATCTCCTCTGCCAGAATTCCAATCGAAGAAAACATCGGTTTTGGTACAATGATAATACTGATATGCCCCGGGCTCTGCCGATTACGTTCCAAAAGATTCATGGAAGTCATATTTTTGCGAGGAACACAGCGGACACGTTCAATATTTGATAGTGTACCCGAAGGGTAAGAATCAAGTGCTAACTGTTCAAAATCAGAAACGGTAACTGCACGGTCAACCTTTCTGAATTCAAGAACTGTTTTTCTGATTGCCAGTTCAAGTTCTTCACCAGATAGGTTGCTGTCTGCCTCTGTCCAGTTCGACGCTCCTTTTAAAAGTTTAAGAAACATTCGTTTGTTTGCATCAGTAATTCTATTCAGACGATAGAGCAGCATTTCCGTATAATAAGCAAACAGTTCAATGAGCGTTATACCGGGATCGGACGGATTATGGTTCGTCCAGTCTGGCGCATAGGTTGGAATCAGATTCCTTGCTTCTTCGACAAGATCAGAATACCGTCGGTCATCGAGATTTGGAAGATTTATTGGCATAATTTCTCGCTGTAATCGTTAAACCCTATTTAAAAGACAAATTAATAGTGTGATTTCCGGAATATACAAGAAAACGGCCGGTGTTTTTAATTACCCCGGAAGGATCATCGCCACTATCATTAATTTGAAGGCTGATTATATGGTCAATCCCTTCTATTGATTTGAGCTGCGCATAGATATCAGATTTGTATGGCATTCGTCCAAATTCCCATCCCCTTCCATCGATCCCTCCGGTTAACGGATGAAGAAATGCAGAAAAAGTTTCCCCAATTTCGGCTTCGATTGCAGTGGCCCCTTCAAGTGTAGATAAGGCAATATTAACAGAAATATCTACCCGTAAATAAAGTGGTCCCACTACCTGTACATCGGCTGTCGGAATGCAGTGTTCACAGAGATAGTTTTGAACTCTGTCAAGTAGTTCAAACGTTGGTACCGGTTTCGCTTCTATTGATCGTGGGACGATAATTACACTGACAATACCGGGGGAACGTTCACTGGTATAGGGGTCAGTTTTAAGATCATACAGTGGGAAACATTTTGAACGTGAGACCGCTGTTGATGCCAGCAAGGCAAGGTCTTCAAAATCCTCAATTGCCACAGAACGATTGCCGTGTCGAAGAGTATGCGGTGCACGTGTCAGTAATGAGTCTATAGTTTCAGCATTCGAACCACCTTCGGATGCCTCGCTGTTAATGACTTTTTCGATATAGGGGAGTGTGGTTTTGAGTTGTATGATTGAGCCAACTGCCATATTGCCGCGTTCTCCACCGCCAGTTTTGTAAAAGGCCATTTTAACATTTGCACGCCCCTGGGGTGGAATCATGCCGTTGTAGTTATCACCAAACAAAATTTCACCAGTAAGATGATCGATACAATAATGACGGTCTCGTGGGCCAGACCCGTAAAAATCCTGAACTTCATGCCAGCAGACCCAGATCTCCTTGGGGTTGCCTTTTGCATCGTCAATTATTGTAACGGCATCAGTTCCTTCTTCGCTCACTATAACGGCAAGTTCCATTGCAGATGGTTTTTCATTTTCACGAATCATCAATTTCTGACCACTGAGAACGGGTTTGAATACTGTCTTGAATTTCTGTGATTCACTCTGATCACTTGAACCCAGGATCTCTTCACGAACAGTATTTACCTGTAATGCAGTGACTGTATTAAGTAAAATTGATTTAACTCTCGGTGGCACTTTGAATGAACCACTGCTCCAGACAGCTCTTATCCAGAAAGAATTGACATTGAATTCAATATGCATCGTAAAATCTGCCGGCGGAAGGAATTGAATAATTCCGGATCGTGTCATATTTTCGGTTCCATCACGTACCGAAAGTTTTGACCAGCCTGTTCCATTCCAATACTCCCAGACTACCAGAAGTGGTGTATTGCCCAGGTCCTCATCTGGTAATGGTGTGACCGTGCCATATTTTTGTTCAACTAACCGTACGTAAAACGATAACGGTTTATTCGGAAAGGTTACAACATTTTTAGGAAGAGAAAAACCTGTATAAAAGCATGGATGGGAAACAGGTACAGCATAAAACGGACGAACTGGGATGCTTCGCAGAATAGAACCGGATATGTTCGTATAAGTAAAACCATTTTTAATAATGACCGCATCAGGCTGACTGGTGATTTTTGATGAATAGGTTATTGAAATGTTTTTAATGATCGGTGGACCAAATGTCGCAGGATTATAGGTGAAACCGATTGTTGAATTACCAGAAACTGACGCTTCGATACCGTAATTTCCCCGTGCAATTCTGGCCCTGATCCAGTACGCTTCTATTCCGTGTACACTACGTTTTGAAGGCGGATTGATAGATGCAGAAGATGCTGGTATTTTAAATGAAAGTGAACCGTTTATTGATAGTTTGTTTGTTGTATCACTGTCTATTGTAAGTGAACTCCATCGGGTTCCGTTCCAGTATTCCCAGACAAGGTCGAGGTCGGCGGATGGATTTGCAGGTGGAGGTATTGGTGTGGGAGAGATTGGTGGATTAATTTTTTGATTTAAAAGATCTATCGCAATAGTGACTGTATTATCATCTATCGAGAAAACTTCGTCGCATGCAAGGTAAAAAGTATCTCCGAATTTTGGCTTTTCGCCGAATGGAAATACCGGATTACTCATATCAAGAGGAATATTTGTAGATGCAGCATATTGCGGTAGTACACTTGAAGCAGTAACATTAACTGATATGGAAATGGATCTGATTTTCGGAATTTGTTTCTCTCTCACCATACCGCTCATGCCGTCGATATCGTTAGTTATTCCCCGATCAAGACGGAAACGAATCCATCGGTTTTCAATAGTGTCGATTGTGGATGGCGGTACAACTGACATGGCATTGAAATGAATATTTCCTGAGTAACGAAGGTCATACGTTGAATCACTATAATGGTGTTGTGGGATTCTTTCCCAGGTAGTGCCATTCCACCGTTCCCAGATCAACTCTCGATCATCGTAATGGTCAGACATTTCACGCAGAGTAAAATCAAAATCGACACTTTCAATATTTTCGATACCGAAAAGGTAATTGCTTCCAATAAGTAAAATGTGTTCATCTGAAGCGATCCCCTCGAAAACAGACCAGTCCTCTGTTGTTGATTGTAAAAGGAAACTGAGATCTGAGCTGGAATCTTTGGCCGGATCAATAGAAAAGAGATTAGACAGTTGTATTGGTGAAACAATGAGTTCTTTTTCTGTTTCAAAGATAACGGGATCTTTTTCACCCTGTGGTGGAGGGGCTGCTACTCTTGTTCCCGCAGGTATGAGCAGAACATTCGTATTTCCTGCTGCAGGAAAGAATGTCAATGGTACACGCGCTGGTTGTGGTGGTTGTAATGATGCACCGAGCAGATCAAAAAAGGCGAGTAAATTTTTATTCGGTACCTGGTTTAACCGCTGTATGATAATTTCGCAAAAGCGGGCAAAACTTCCGGTGATCGCAGCACTTAAACCCTCTTGTGGTAACAACGTCAGCGGATCATAATCTTTCCATTCCGGTGCGTATACTTTCAGAAGTTCGACGACCTGCCTTGAAATATCTATCGCATTTCTTGAGTCAATGTCAGGGGCCTTTCCACTCATTGGGCACTGCTCCTTTCCAGGTAAAACGGATAGACCAGGTTAAATACATTATTTGTAGCACGAACCTCATAATCAACACTGATAAGGAGTACTTCACCTCGATTCTGAGGGGTAACTACAACACTAAGAACATCGATTCGCGGTTCGAACATTAACAGTGATTCCCTGACCTCCTGAGCAACTCTTCCAGCCAGTGCCGAAGAGTTGTTCCGGAATACAATAGTATAAATTCCGCATCCGAAGTCGGGACGCATCACTCGCTCACCCTTTGCTGTTCCTAATATGACCCAGATTGATTGACGAACACTTTCCTCAAAGTCAGCACTTTTTAAAGTTCCATCAGGTCCCGTGCAAATCGGAAAACCTACTCCTCTACCTAAAAATGCTTTCTGCATCTCCAATCCCTTCTATCCAATTGAAACAGTTCCGGCAGCTATTACCTGGCCTGCCGGCATGTCTGATGGATCATTACAGGTCATCGCAATGTCTCCATTCCGGGCTGCCATTTTGCCATTAATTTTTACCGTTACACTTCCCATTTTTACAGTACCTTTATTTGACGGAGGACTCTGAAATGATGTACCTGGTGCTGTAGGAATGTGTGGTGGTGTATTATCGGCTGTACTGTCAACCGTTGCAGCTGGCATTCCCATGATATTAACATCACTGCTTACTTCCCCGTTAATAACTCCTGCAAATGGATGTGGCAATGGTGTTGGAACTAATGTCGTTCCGGATGGTACCATGACAATGTGGATGTCTGTTGCCACTATCTGATCACCTTTTTTTGCAGCTGGTTGTCCCATAATTCAGTTCAGATTAATTGTTGCGCCTTTAAGGTTCATTGTTTCACTAGCTTTGATATCCATACCGGAACCAGATTCGACTTTGCTCTCAGCAGAAGACTTGACTTCGATGTTTTTCGCATCAAGTTTGATCGTACCATTGGCAGCAGAAAGTGTAATGTCCTTATCTGCAGTGATGGTAATTGTATTATTGGCAGTATCGAATACGATACTGTTGTTTTCACTTTTGTCAACGATCTCTATTTTCTCAGCTCCATCTTCATCACAAAGACGAATAACATGACCACTTCTTGATTTTATGCAACGAATCGAATTGTTTCCATCTGCATTGTCAGCGGGTGGAGTGTCCTGACCGTTCCAGAGCGATCCGATAACACAGGGGTAATGAATATCACCATACTCGAAAATAACAAGCACTTCATCATCTACTTCCGGAAGAAAATAGAGCCCCCGGTCGTTTCCGGTCATAGGTGATGCAACGCGAGCCCAGTTACTTTCATCGTCCTGACTCAATGAAGGAATTTTTACTTTTACACGGTGCATTCCATCGGGGTCCTGATTGTTTGTCACTATTCCCACAACAACACCCGGAATCTGTTTTGATTGATTGGAGTTATTCGCTAATGAATCAAAGAGGCTCATACACCACTCCTGCGAAAAGTAATATTCGTTGTGAATCCACGCTGTGCACGGTAACGGTGAACAACTGAAGTGAGGTAGTAATTACCACTGAACCGTGTTCCGACCCCATCAATTTTAATTACTTTACCAGCAGAAAGGTCAGTTCGGCCACGACAAGTTCCTTCACCGGTGATCAGCATGAGTACTGCCTCATTATACAATGCTTCTGCAACCTGATCTGCCTGGGCCTGAGAAGCAGCTGGCATGGTGCTGATCCAGGAAACAGCATCGCCATATGCATCAGAAGTTGTTTGCGCTCCACTTGAAGAGCCGCCCATGGTTGATAACTCGCTGCCGGTTACGGCTGTTCCGGTTATCTCCTTTTTGTCTTTAGGATTCCAGCTTTTTACCTGTATTTCAGTTTGCTGGCCGACAGTTGAAAGACGGGGATAGAATTGAAGAAGATCGTCCTGCAATGTAAGTGTCACAATCTCACTTGCATCGTAAGGAACCGGCCTGAATACAAGGTTTTTTCCGTCTATGATGACTTCATAATTGATACGGCGTGCACGGTCCATCAGAAATTCCATATCAGTCTGTAATGCCTGACAAACATATTCATGTGTAACGTTAGAATCGGTAACATCGCCTGTCAGACCTGCTTCCTGTGCAATTGCAGAGGCGATGTCGCTGTCTTTCTGCTGAGTAAATGTACGTGTTTTCCGGTTTCTCTGAAGTCTATGACCTCTGTCAAATCCCCTTACGACTAATACCGGAAGCATTCCGGAGGAAAATTCAGGTTCCAATCCGGTAATTTCTCCGGTTAAAACAGATTCAAGTTCATCTACATATCCCAAGTGAATCTCAACTTCATTTCCTATAGAAAATGAAGTCGTATCATCTATCCACTCTGTTTCTGTTTTCCCGTAGTGAGAAGATGCAATCCGAATCTCGAACATGCCAGGCCAGCGTGTATGTTTTTCTACGGTAATGCCCGTTATATGTGACTTATATCTTGCAGATAGGGGAGACCCATTTACAAAAACATCAAAGTCAGCTACACCGGGAATTGACGGCATTGAAGTCGGCATTGTGTCCTACTCCACTTTCGGAATGGTTAAACGTACACCGGTTTTCAGGACCCGGGGATCTTCAATCCGGTTGGCTTCAGCAATAAGCCTCCACATGGTCGGATCACCATACATCTCTGCTGAAATACTGCTGAGTGTGTCACCCCGTTTTATCATACGTGTTGTCAACTCGGGATCAGTTTCCCGAAGATTTTTTTCCGGATCAGGATATTCCATGACTGTAACAGTCAGATTTGCCCGAAGCGGTAATCCATCCGCACTGAAAAGTGTAAATTGTTGTGAAAGATTTGTAATGACTCCCGTAAATGGAAAATCATAGGGGTTTTGACTGTTTCCCCACGATATTTCACAGGGCAGGGGGCATTGTTCATCACGGTCGATTTTTGTCAAAGCAACTATTTTGCTTGTTTCTGAACGTACATCTGTTCCGGGCTGTTCGGTTACATCATAAAAGAGATTCAATGATAACTGTCTGTTCTGTCCTCCGCGAAAATTGAGTGTCGGAGCATCCAGATTGCTCTGTGGTTCCTGGGGAGCTGCGGCAGATGCTGAATTACCAGCAGATGATACTGCGGTTGTTGTGGACCCGATACTACTCCAGGACACTGTTTTGGAAATTGAATAGGTGTTCGGGTTGAACAATACAGAAAATGATTTATCTGTGAACTTTGTTTTCAGGTCCCTGCTCATTGGTGTAAATGTTAATTTTTCGGTTGTAGTTGATTGTCCTGCAAGATCTGAAAAACCTGGTATATTCATAGCCGTTCCCCTCTTCGTTCACGTTCAATCATCAAACGCCGTGATATTGTGCGTTCAACCTGTTCTGCAATAGCCTCAATGTCGATAGATGAACCATTCGGCGCTGCTTCCCGGATTATTGTGGATGGAAACTGATTCGATCCCGGTATACTATTTCTGGATGCAGTATCATCAATAGCACGGGCAACAGCCGGAAACGATGAATTGACAGAAGTTGTGCCGGTTGAAATTTGAGGTTGTGTATTTGATGCGTTTTCTTTTCTCCAGACCATTTCGACTGATGTATCATTGTGTGTTGATTCTAAGGCAGGTGCTGACAGTACTGATTTGTCTGAAGTATTTTCTTTTCTGAATACTGGATTGTTCTTTTCGAAAATGGTGTTGTCAATTGTGGTTGTACTAATATCGGCTAGTGAATCTGTATTGTTTGAATGGGAGCTTACTGGATCAGGAACTGTACCTCTGTTTTCATCAAATGGATGAATATTCGACATAGCATTTCCGTTTAAGAGATTTTCTTTCCGAAATAAGAGTGTTGCAGGTGTGTTTTCAACGTGATTACTTTTCGGTGCAACTATTTGTTCTGATATGTGTTGCAGGTCTGAATGTGTATCATTTGACAGAGATAATGAGTTGCTGCTTTTCCCGTATTCTGGATGCGTATAGGCTTCATCTTGTGCTGTTGTACTAAATCCGGAGGTGTCGCTTCTGTGTTTTTCTAAACTGGTCTGTGCAACAGACCGGTAGATTTTAATATGGTTGTTTTTGACAAATCCATGGTTATTGCCAGCTCCAGTTACAGGTGAAACAACTGGTGCAGTGAAAAGTGCAGTACCTGTTGCTACTGGTTTGCTTTCGTGAAATAACTGTGTCTCAGAAGGTATTCCAGAATCATGAACAGATCGAGTTTCAGATGTATTTCGACTGTCTGGTGACATCTCTTTTACAGACGAATTTCCGGTTGATGTAAATTCAGGCACAATGGTTGTTGTTTCGGATATATCATTGTGTTTTAGAGGAGTTGTTGATGGAACATCTTTTGTTATAGCGGGATTGTTGTCAGTTATTATCTTTCTATAGAGTGTCGTTTCGTGTTGTGATGAAGAAGTCGCTGAAGATTTCCTGGATTCCTGCGATGTATTAGTCAGCGTTTGTTTTTCTGCTTGAGGTATCGTTTGAGAGACTGTTGATACAACTGTAGCCGATGGTAGTATATCCTGCTGTTCATCCCGGGTTCTTAACAAAATATGTTGCACTGGTATAGTATGCCTGGAAGCTGTATCAGATTTGTTTTTGACAGAACGCTGGATAGGGGTAGTATTGATCAAACCTGACTTAATTGATCGTGAAGACACCTTTGAAGATGCCCTTACTGTTAAATCACTATTTTTAACAGAGGTACTTTGTGGAAAAGGACTAATTGAATTATTTGGGATTTGAATGGTTGTATTGTCATGATGTTGAGTAACATTTTCTCCTCTATCCTGAGCCTGGGTTGTACCATTGACAGTTATACCTGACGAGAAATTTTGTAGATTTTGTGTTGTTGTATCTCCGGTGTGTACCAGTGTTAAATGATTCACATTTTTGCCTGCATCAGAATGTTCCTTCCTTAACATACGGTTGTCGGGTATTTTTGAAACCGTCGAAGGTGAATGACCTGAAACTGATTGTTTCGGAATGATAGAGCCTGAAATATTTTCATTTGAAAATGAGTTATTTGCGGAATTATCTTTTGCGTTTTGAAATTCATTATAAGGTAGATTGGTCTCAGAGACATATTCAACGGGGGCTACCAGTGTTAATGACTGCTCCTGGGAACCCGGAACAGAATGATATGCATATCTTGAGAGTAGTCTATTAGTAAAACCGGTTATTCGGGCTGTCGTTTCTGCAGCCTGTCCAGTCCGTCTAATAACTGCACTACTATTAACAAGAGAACAGTTGTTACTACGCTGTATCTGGCGGAAAAGTCCAGGAGCAGCAGCATCAGGATTATCGAAAGCTTTTTGTAATTCCAGCTCGCTCATAGCTGTTAAAAACCTCCGGAAATGCTGCCCGAAATGTCAAAAGATCCACTCAGTTCTGCTCCGATCCCCAAAAGTGTAGAGGCAAGTCCGGGTTTACTCAACCCCCGATGGGACAATTCGACACTTTCAAATGCAATGTTGCTGTTATTGGCATGCAGGTCAGGCCCAGTCCATTTAACAGGAAATGCGTCTTTGAAATCCCACCACATTACAGGAATCTTCTGTTTATTGAGTAGATAAATAGTTCCGTTTTTTCTTTGTATATCTCTCTGGGTAACCGATTGGTGCCACGCCCATAAACCATCGATCAGGGTCATTCCGTGTTTTAAAATTAATGGGGGATATTTGGTTGGGCCTGCAAACCGGTGGACATACTCATTTACACCACCTTCCCTATAGTCAAAAAATTCGGTTTCAACCTGCAAACCGGTGCACTCTGAAAATCCTCCAGTAATAATTCCTTCGATTTCGATCATAAAATTAAACGACTGATATGGATCCAGACGTATACCTGTAATACTGGAAGCTGCGCTCAGCAGCATATTGAAACCTAACGATGGCATAATGTGTCCTTTCTATGGAAGAAAAACGATGTTTTACAATTACCGGGTATTCTTTTCATTAAGTTGTTTATTGATATTTGCTATTTCTGATACCCACATTTTTCTTTCATTGTGTTCAAGTGACATAATCTCATGGTGCGGCCAGTGAAAATGATATGCACAGTACGCTACCTCCTCCTGCAGCCGCTTTAAGGGGTAGCGCCAGACCCCCCCGAGCTGGTAAGGTCCACCTCAAACTGCTTCTCACAGTGCGGACATTGTGTCCGTACCCTGTTATTACCGTTCTCGTTTACTCTCCGGTACAAATCTTCCAGAAAAGCAAGATCTGCTGCAAAGAACCCCTCGATTACCTTTGGATTAATGTATTCGAGTGTTCCAAGTTTAATGATGACGCGTGATAACAGGATAATCAATAAATACGCAGGGTTACTTTGCACCCGTGGGTCTTTAAGGGGTGTTATTTCATCAAATGCTGTTGCCAGTCTCATGACTCCATCACGGTGTAATGTTCCATCTGCGTCGTGATACCCTAGAGGTAAGGTAAAAGGTATTTCTGTCTGGAGCATCGATCGCTGCGGTTGTGTACTCACAGATTTATTGCCTCTCAATTGATATAGATTATTTAAATTACAGTGCGGTTGAAAGGACAACCACACTGTACGCTGTAAAATTATGCCTTTTTAATCTCTTCGTGTGTTAATTCAAGAGCTTCAACCGCAATTGCTGCAGTTGACGCATTAAATGATGGCCCTGTCCATTTTGAAGGCCAGGCATTGATAAAATTCCAGCGAAGTTTTTCGGTCCCGCTTTCATCTAACAATACTATAGAACCGTTTTTCCGTTCAGTCTTTCCGTCAATTACGGTTTGACGCCATTGCCAGAGTTCATCAGAATCTGTAATTCCGCGCTTGAGGGTAATTGGCGAATATTTATTAAGCCCGGACAACTTTCTTACATGATTTGCATCCGATCCCTCTCTGTAATCAACAGGATCGGTTGTTACATCAAGCCCACCACATTCCTGAAAACCAGCCTGGGTAATACCGTCAATCTCGACAAGAAAATTAAAACTGCGATACGGGTCAACTCTTGTAGTAGCCATTTTCGGACTCCTTGATTTGAATGTTTAAAACCAGATTAATAATTTTTATACCTTATCTTTTTCAAAAAAGAAAATTACATTACTTCGGTTGTTCCGGCATGTTGAATAACTCTTACGATAATAAATTCTGCCGGAACCATTGGTGCAATTCCGATATGAGTAACAACCTGTCCAGCTTCCCGTAAATCCGGAGGGTTGGTTTCCGTATCGCATTTGACATAAAATGCCTGAGCCGCCTTATCTCCTGCCAGTGCACCAGACTGCCATAACTTTGTCAGATAAACGGTCAGTTCACGTGTAATACGGACCCATAATAAAGGAGTATTGGGTTCAAATGATGCCCAGGAAAGATTTATATCAATCCATTTTGAAACTGCCAGTATCAGTCTGCGTACGTTTATATAACGCCATGACTCATCGTGACAAAGTGTTCGCGCACCCCAGATGCGGATACCCCTCCCCGGAAAAGCCCGAAGACAATTTATACCTTCAGGATTCAGTTCGTTCTGCATATTGTTTGACACATCGGATTCAAGATCGAATACACCAAGGACCTCTTCATTCGCAGGGGCACTATACACACCGGATTTTTGATCTGATCGTGCATAAATGCCGGCGATGTGGCCACATGGTGGAACAGGATTGCGATCAGGAAGACGATTTGAAAGGTGGATCCATGGAAAATAGAGTGCACCGAAACTTGATTGGATTACCTTATTCAGCGTAAGGTCGCTTTGGAATAAATCCGGATCAAGCTTGTTCATATCAATAATTTCCCGGCGCTGGTTTTTCAGGACTTCGGTAACAAGCTCATTTTGAAGAATGTGATGTGGTCCCAGCGAGTCAAGAAGTGCAAACCGGTCTGCATGACGAATGCAGTGTGCAAGCATACAGCGTTGAACATTCAGTACCATATCCTTGTTCGGGAGTTTCATGCAATCCGGGATTGCAATCAGATCAATATCACTTAGTGCTGATAACCCAGCTTCCATTGCAGTAACAAGTGCAACATCGGGATCTGACGTGATATCACCATGCACTACATAACAGAACTTTCCACCGTTATCAAAAAAACCATTGATTGCGTCGGCAAGGTAGCTTTGTTCAGCCGGAGGATTTATAAAAAATGAGTTGAATTCATCTTTCCGATAAAGAACAACCGGCTTATTGAGCCTTTTTTGCGAACGACGATAAAGGTTTTTTAATGCATCCTGGGCAATAGTTCCATCAAAATGAGGCTGCGCTTCAACAAACCAGGACCATTGCATTGGACCACAACAAACAAGGTCGGTATTTGTCTCATCATACCACATATTATCATCTGATGACCGGGAAAATGTACTCCCGACAAATTCTGGTGCGAGAGTAACCCGTGTTTCCGAAGAGAGGTCCCCGGTTTCATCTGCGAACCCGACAAAACCCGGCACACCTGTCTGTAAAGGGTTCCGGGTTCTGATGATTATGTCTTTATTGTAAACACCAGGATGTTTATATGTGGTCGACACAGTTTCCTCCAACTTATATATGTCAAACAGATTGTGCCATCTGACTGATTCGGAAAATTACAAATTCAGCCGGTCGGACAATTGCAACTCCGATTTCGGTTACAACCTGTCCCAGTTCGCGCAATTCCGGAGGGTTGGTTTCTGCGTCGCATTTTACATAAAATGCTTCATTTGCACTGGTACCAAAAAGCGCTCCGGAACGCCATACATTAGTAAGAAATGCGCTTACATTCCGTGTGATCTTCTGCCACAGAGCCGGTGTATTTGGCTCAAAAACAACCCATTGTGTTCCTTCATCGATCGATTCACGTAAGAAAAGAAGGGTCCTTCGTACGTTGATATATTTAAGGTCCGCGTTGCCATCACCACCAACAGTTCTTGCACCCCAGACAAGGATATTATCATTAAGAGCACGGATACAGTTTACGCCTTTTGGGTTAAGACCGTTCTGATCAGCTTTACTAATTCCCTGAGTTACATTTAAAGCTCCCAGAATGACTTCATTGGCAGGTGCTTTATGAACACCACGTTCTGTGTCAACACGGGCATAGATTCCTGCAATATGTCCTGAGGGTGCAACTGCAAGTGAACCATCACCGGATGGAGTCAAAAGTTTTGTAGCGGGGTCAAATACCTTGATCCAGGGAAAATACCAAGCTGAATAGTCATCTTTAGATGGCATTACACCAGGAGTGGAATCTGCAGGTGTATGTGTCAGGGTAGTAAGATCACTTGCAGATGAAGGACCATCAAAAATGGCAAACCGGTCCTGGCAGGCTCTGCAATGTGCTACTAGAGCAGACCTTACAGACGCTTCAGTACTTCCGGGGTATGCAACCAGCGCTATCTCATCGATTGCTGCAAACGCACTGAGTGCATCGTCAAGATCAGTACTGGTAGTTATTCTTACAACAAAGCATCTGCTGCCACCATTATTGAAAAAACCGTAAACTGCCTGAGCAAGGTCTCTATGTCCGGCATCAATCGCGGGAGATGAATCACTTGTAGCTGAAACAGAAGAATCACCAATAAGGCCACCGAATAATTTGGTAAACTGTGTCCAGTTGGTGATCAGTTTTGGGGTTTTTTCCTCAGCAGGTAGTGTAAAGTCAACATATTTCGTTGATCCGGGAGTTGCACTGTCCGGATCCTGTGCAACCAGATGAATCTTATCAGGAACTAAACCAATGAAACCTGCTGTACTTGTGCTTACGCCAGCAATAGCTTTGACAGAAGATGGAACTTCTTCAACGTAGACACCCGGAGAAAGGTACTGAGCCATAATACAACTCCTTTATTAAATTTGATTTGAGAAATGTATCCCGATAGTTTATTGGAATAAACTGTTTTCTGATTACTGCATTGAACTATATAACAATTAGACTGTGCAACTTAAATCTATCCATTTGGTCAAACATTAACCTCTAAATACATTATTAATACACGTTATAACCTGTCAGGGGTGAAGAGCTACATTTAAAGTAGTTACAACACCTGCATTTAAATAGACTTGCTGGATCTCTGGTGCAAACCCTGTCGCACCAACTTTTACATTCGGATTACTGGCCACTAATCCCGAAAGATGATATAAACCATTAACATCACTCACGGTTTGAATGTCACTGCCGGGCAAAGAAATTGTCGCGCCAGCCAATACAGTACCATCATTTTTTTGGATGACACCCTCAATTGTTGTAGACTGTATTGCGACATTTGCACGCATGTCAAACACCGGTGTTCCTGAAGGATTGCTTTGTACGATCAGACCTGAGATTGTCGTTTTTCCATATATACTCCCACTATCAGGAACTGACACCGTAATCGAATAGGTACCGTCTAAAAGATCTGTAAAGTAATAAAAACCGTCATTATCCGTCTTTTTAGTCAGATCCGTACCTGAGATAGCAACGATTGCATTTTTTATTCCTAGACCTGTTGTCAGATCGGTAATTTTACCCGCGATAGATGCTATACTTATTATCTGAATAGTTGTCATCGCTTTTCACCTTGTGAATGGCTCATTAATGTTGATTACCTTTTGAGTTACAAGACTCATATCGACAGAATCTGCTGTATTAACAGCAATGGTAACAACATAACTTATACTCGCTTTCAATCGTCCGTTAAAACTACCCCAGAAGTCCCATACATTCGGAGTGTGATCACCAAATGCAATCCATGCATGTGGCAAAATCGGCTGTGAAGCCATTTCCCCCTGCAGAATTTCCTGTGGTAATACCGGAAACCGAAGCAATGTCTTGAGTAACGATCCAAGTAACTGATGTTCATCTGCAACAGAATTTGTCCAGACACTTATAAGATAGGTTAAATCGATTCTTGCAGGTGCACGGTTTTCGCTTGCAGTTTGAGTATTTCTGGTTAAATAACGTTCGTTACTTCTGAGTTCACGGTTCTCCCTTATATCATAAAGAAAACAATTAACAGTAGGCTTTGTCACCGCAGCAGCCCATTCATTTGCCGGTATCTCAAATGTAATATCTATCGACAACTCGTCCAGTGGTACTTTTTGAACAAGGAGTTTTTTTATTGATTCATCAAGGTCCTGGATCATTTTATATCCTTTTTCAGTGAACAATCGTATGAATGCAGTACTCTTTATCGTCAATCAAACGACCCATTTTTCTGAATTCTTCTTTTGTCGCATCCAGTAGATGGTTCATCTCTATATAACCTCCATTCTTTGATGCATAGAATGCAGCCGATAGTACTATATTACGGATGTTACCCCCTGTAAGCTTGTATCGTTTTGAAAGCGATAAAAAATCTATGTCCTTTCGTAATGGTGCTTCAGGAGGCCAGATTCTCTGCCATAACTGTCGACGGTTGTCTTCATCCGGGAATGGAAATTCAACAATAAAGCGAATACGTCTGGTGAACGCATCATCCAGATTGTGCCGTAAATTAGTTGTCAGGATTGAAACACCATTATAATCTTCCATCTTCTGAAGCAAAAAAGCGATCTCCAGATTTGCATAACGGTCATGGGCATCTTTGACTTCTGACCGCTTTCCCAGAAGCGCATCTGCTTCATCAAACAGCAGTATTGCATGGCCGGTTTCTGCCTGAGAGAAAATCCTGTTAAGATTTTTTTCTGTTTCACCGATATATTTACTTACTACCTGCGAAAGGTCGATTTTGTATATGTCTAGCTGAAGTTCATTGGCAAGGACCTCTGCAGCCATGGTTTTTCCCGTACCAGCCGGACCGGAAAACAGAGCGTGCAGTCCTTTACCATAGGCTAGTTTGTTTCCAAATCCCCACTTTTCAAATACGAGAGCCCTGTTTGTTATCTGGTCGCATATATCATGCAGCTGCTTAAATTGGGCAGCGGGCAGAACCAGGTCATCCCATGTACGTTTTGGTTGAATTTGTACTGCGAAATTGCCAAGGTTTGCAGTATTTTGTGCTCTGCAGGCCATGTGCAGATCAGAAGATGTAATTGTCTGACCACGCATTTCTGATGCTGCCCTGGCTCTGGCTACTGCATTGTTAATCTGTTTTGGAGAAAGAGCGTATTTAGATAAAAGAGGGACAATCATCGGTTCTGAAAAATGGTCACAAAAAGAAAGCGCGTCAGCCCAATGTGTCATTTTTTTATCGTAGTCGGGGTCATTAAGTTCAATCGGAACAAAAAGAAATTTTTCTTCAGGTATGGAAAATGTCCATCGGCTTTCTCCACCTATTACAATAATAGAACCCATCTTAAATAAAAGTCGTATCAGTGATTCCTCGGTAGTATCACAACTATTTTCATTGTTTAATAGAATATTACTATTCGGAATATAACTTACAGCCTGAAAAAGCAGTGCTTCTCGTAAAGTATAAAAAAGTAAATCTGCAACAGGTATCGTACCTGCTTGATTCTGACTCATTTGAAGTTCTAAAAGCGGAAGCCGAAATATCTGGCTGATACCAACTGCCAAGTCGTTCCTTGTTGATTGATCTCCTCCGTGCAGGTAAAAGATCATCTTTCTTCGTGGATCTGGTTTCTCAAGATTCTTTTTTAATGTGTCATTTACCAGCTGAAGGGCTTTACCATCAACAGTATGTTTATTGAAAGAAAAATGTTTAGGTTGTGTTAATTTCAGTACCGAATGTATTCTGGAATCAAAACAGATTTCGTTTAATAGAAAAGAAACTATGCGATCATCGATGTTTAAAATGCGAGATAAAAAGGGAGTATCAGTATTTTTTTCACCTGATACAGACAGTAATCTGTATTTAAGAAGAGGTGCATTGGTTTGAAATATCCTGCGGAACGTGAAAATATCATAACTTTTAACATTACAAAGTGCTAACGCGAGTCCGATAGATGGTCTTTTACGGGATATATCATCCTGAAGATAGCCATAAAAACGTTCATATCGCTGGTCGATCTCTGATGCAAGACAAGTAATGAGAACGTCCGTTTCTACGGAGGACAGATTAAAAATTTTGGCAAGTTCAACTAATGGAAGAAACTTTTCTGACTGAATGCTCAATGTCACTCGATGTGCTATCTGTTGTTCGAGAAGTTCAATGTTATCGTTTATTGCTTGTTCTTTATGTGAACGCTGGTTCTCGGTATCTTTTTGTTTTTTAATCGCCAACAGTTCATTGATTTCTTCATCGGAAATTGCCAGAAATCCGGGAATGAATTCTCTGTTAGTTTGATTAAATCTTTTCTGAAAGTGGATAATTGCACGATGTGTAAGTAGCTCCTGACGAAACATCAGATCGTTAATATGCTCAAGAGGGGTTGAATACACCTGGTGAACGATATTGCTGGTGTGACAATCTGGTGACTCGATTTTGATCATAATGCTCTGGCTTCTGTAGACTAATATGCATTATTCTGATAATAATGTGATAACTTTCCTAATATTTAAAAAGTAATAATTCAATTTTAATAAGAGTTTTTCCTGTATATACGGTTATTTTTTTCTCCTGATATGTGAATATATTCACGTAAATTAGATTCTCATGTCGACAAATTGCACTTTGTATCTAATTTCAGTTTAAAGTAAAATAACCAATTGTTATCAAGTGCGCAACAAAATGAAAAAAAAATTATGATTTACCTGATTTTTGCAGTAGTCTGTATGTAGAATAATACAATGTTCAGGTAAGATGTATATGCATGTAAGATAAAGTCTATTCTGTAGTTATTACTGAACGACGGTAAATTGCGCCTGCTCGCCCGCAAAAGTAACGACCAATATTGAAGGGGATATCTGGGTTGAAGTAAACTTGAATACACACTGTGCTGACATACCTAAACTGCCACCTGTTTCTGGCAATGGTCCCTTCGGATGCTCGAGTTCCGTTAGTGATTCACCATCTAAACTAAAAAGCTCCACTATCAGTTCCTCTAAAAGCTCTTTCAAGTGCATTGCCCGAGAGTGAAGCAAAAAGTGTTTGATCATTAGGAATGTTAGTAAATGACCCGGTAAAATCTGCTTGTGAACACCCTGGTCCTGTCAGAATTAGACGATGGTCAATGTGTACTCTTTCGTTAAAAAAATCAAATCTTCACTAAATGAATATAAATTTGTACTTACTAACAATCCACATAATTATTCATGCAATTTGGGCATAAATATCTTTATACTTTTCGAAAAAATCTGGAGATTTTTCTTTTGCCTCATTTAATATAGTAGCAGCTTCCTCTTTTCTGTTGTTCTCAAGAAGCATTACTGCCATATCATAATATGGATCCATAAAAGTCTCATCCGATAACTCGATCGCTTTTCTTAAATATTTGAAACCTTCATCCGGATTTCCCGTTCTGCACAATGTAAGACCCATTCCCTTGTTCGCATACGCATCATTGTTGTTTATGGCGAGTGCTTTTTCGATTGTCGATTTTGCATCAGTATAATTCGTCAGCATAAAACTGACAAATCCGTATAAACCCAACATTTCAACATTCTCAGGCTCCAGCTGAAGAGCATTTCTTAAAAGGCTTTCCGCAAGTTGCAGATTGTTTTTTTCTATAAACTTTTTGGCTCTTGGAATAATGTCTTTACAATCGGTGAGCCTGCTGAATTGTTGTTCAACTCTTGTATGAAGATAATGATATGAGCAGTATTCGTTTTCTCCATAAACACTGCCACACATTGTCAGTCGGGTATTTCCGCAACCACCAAGGCATACGTTAGCGTACATACAACGTGCGCAAAACCCTGAGAGTTTTTCTTTTTTCATCTCTCTATTCCAGGTGAATGCTGTTGAAGAGTTCCAGATATCTATTAATGATTTTTCCCGCACTGATCCTTCAATAAATTCCCTGTTTCTAATCGAGGTACATCCAACGATTTCTCCGTTGTGCAATATTCCTATTGTTGTTTTTCCCGCACCGCATCCATTCCAGCTATATGTAGATTCTGGATATCGGTTTTGACGGACTTCGATCTCTTTTGCATTAAAATAACCAACACAATCAGCCAATTGGATATCTACAGGTGTGTTTTTACAATGCGTATGCGCAAAAGAGATAATTGTATCTACACATTCCGGACCTGCTACGAGATCTTTGTTTTTTGACATGGTTCCCATCGGCAGACCATACTGTAACTGCCAGCCTTCAACACCTTTTTTTTCGAGTAATTTTAATATATCGGGTAGTTCAGGAATGTTTTTATTGTTTACAGTTGTAATTACTGATGCATGTATGTTACTGTGCTTCACAATATCAAGAGCACGCATAATTCTGTCAAATGATCCTTCTTTACGTATATAGTCATGTGTTTCTTTTAGACCATCGAGACTGATTGCGATAGTATTAATTCCAGCTTTTTGAGCCTTTTCAATAATTTTCTCATCAAGAAGCCATCCATTGGTGATCATGTTGGGAATAACATTGTTCTTTTTAAGCCCTGCTGCAATAATATCCCAGTCAGGTCGTGTAGTTGGTTCTCCACCCGAGAGCGTAATCCACTGAAACCCCAATTTTCCTAGATCTTCACAAACCGTCAAGGCTTCTTCAGTACTCAATTCATCAGGTAGAGGGGCTGTGCATGCCGAACCGCAATGCATACATCTCATATTGCACCCCATTGTGATTTCCCAGACTCCAGTGACAGGTTTGAATTCCATGTAGACCTCCTTAAAAACGTTATTTATTATTATGTTGTGCCAGAATCACCGTACATTTTCTTGAATCTATCAAGCAATGCAGTTTTGCAGAGCGAACTGCATCGATATTGGCCATCGGTTCATCGAGTAACACCAGTGACCGTCTTCCTGCAAGAATTGCAGACAGTGCAATAAGCTGTCTTTGACCACCAGAGAGATTTTTTCCACCATGAGTTACAATCGTTTCATACTTCATTGGAAATGTAGAAACGATTTCGTCAAGCCCTGTTTCGCTTGCGATACCCATTAAATGGCCTTGGTTAACATCACCAGAAAATATTTTCAGATTTTCCATTATCGAACCTGCGTACAACTGTACAAATTGAGGCAGATAAAACAGCTTCTGTTGAGAATGCTCGGGGCGCATATTTCCAATCGATACAGTACCCTTTTCGGGTGTGTATAGTCCTGAAAGTAACCGTAGAATGGTACTTTTTCCCGAACCGGAAACACCATTAAAAACATGTTGTTCACCTGCTTTGACATCGAGATTATACCCCTTTAATACCCATGGTCCATCAGGAGTATAGCGAAACCAGACATCTTTCATAACTACCGAAACAGACTCTTCCGCTCTTGTTTTCGATAAATACCTTTTATCTGCAGGGGTTTTTGTGCTCAGTATTTCGCGGGTATGGATTAATTGCGGCTTTAATAAAACAACCATAAGATAGAAATTGATAACTCCAAAAACGGCTCCAAGAAAACCTGAGGAAAGCTGAAGGAATGCAAAAACAGTCCCGATAGTTGTTTTACCATTAAGACACAGGTATCCGCCCCATACAAGAATCATGACAACTATTGATTGTTGAATGGTTGACAAACCTGTTTCTGAATACAGTTCCAGACGGTTTTTTTTCAGGGAATATGCCAGTTCTTCTCCAAAAAATCGCATCCATCGGTATAATCCCTGTTTTTCTGCACCGGCAGCTTTGATTGTCACATGACCATTGATTAGTTCTGAAAGATACCCCTGCTGGCGAGCCTGAGCGCTGACCTCCTTGCCTTGTAATCGAACCTGAAATCTACCAATAATAACAGAAAAAACAGACATTACAACTGCGATTCCAACGATCACCATCGTTATCATCGGAAGCTTTATGAACATGGTAATCAATAAAATGACACTGAATATTCCATCAAATGTAGCAGGTATTGCATGTCCACCAAGGAACTCTTTTGATGCTGATAACCCCCTGAATGCCTGTAGAAATTCACCGAGTGTTTTTCTTTGCAGGAAAGGGAACGGAAGGTGAATTAGATGGTCCAGAAAACCTCTCTGTACTGCAACTTCAAGACGGGAATTAATATATACCATCACCAGCCCTCTAATCCATCCGATCCATGCCTGATATATAGAAACGGTTACAATTCCCAAAGAAACAAGCATGAGAATTGATCCTGCTGAATCGGGCAATGCCCGGTTCAGTACAATGCCGGTTAATTCAGGAATTACAAGCATCATAAGCTGCAGGAGTAACGATGTGGCGATGACCTGCATGAATGCTTTTTTATGTAACCCGATCAGCTTTACTAAACGATCCCACAAACCATTGCCATCCGGAAGTGCTGGAAGAAGTTCAATAAAATTATCGCTGATATACTGTCCAATTTCGTTAAGCTTGAGAGGCATCTTTCCGGATGCTGAATCGATGATGTATCGATTTCCTTTTTTGGTTTCAATAACAACCCATGATTTATCGTTGCACTCAACTATTGACGGAAGTTGAAGATGGGGGATATCATTATTATTGATAACAGAATGCCTTGACGGCAACGATTGAGAATCCAGTGCAGCTACCATATCTTTCATACAATCAATGGAATACATGTCATTAAATAATGTAAGATTGTTCTCATATCCATGCATCTGTAATAATCGAAACACAGCTTCTGATCTACTGTATCCTGAGAGCTCCTTCTTTTTTTTACTCATAAATGCTCTCCGGTTCAATTTTGAAATAGCTGCTTTTCAGTAATGATGCAAATAAACCGTCACTATCCTTAAGCTCAGCAAATGTTCCGGTCTGAACAATTTCACCCTCATTAAGTACGACAATCAAATCCGCATCCTTCACCGTTTCGAGCCGGTGGGCAATAAGTATCCGGGTGCAGTTCAATTGTGCGAGATTATCATGTACCACTTTTTCTGTGGTAACATCCAGTGAACTGGTCGCCTCATCCATTAATAAAACTGCGGGATTATGTACTATTGCACGTGCAATAGTTAAACGCTGCCGTTCACCTCCGGAGAGCCTGGAGCCGTTTTCTCCAATTCTTGAATCATATCCCTGGGGTAAACGCTCAATAACTTCATCGATTGCAGCTATCTGTGCAGCCCATTGTAATTGTTTAAATGAGAGATGTTCATTATTGAGACACAAATTTGCCCTGACTGTATCATCAAAAAGAAAGGTCTCCTGAAGAACAATCCCTGTTTGATTTCTAAGTTTTTGAATAGTAACATTTTTCAAATCGACATCATCAAAATAAACTGTTCCGGATTCAACCTGATACATCCCTAATAATAAACGGGCAAGGGTCGATTTACCTGCTCCGGATGGCCCTGCTATGGCAACTTTTTGCCCCGGTTTTATTGATATCGTAATGTTTTTCAGAACTGGTTTACTTCCTGGGGAATAACTGAACGTGACATTATTTACATCGATTTTACCAGTTATGCGCCCGAGGTCTGTCGTACCGGTTTCTTCCTTTGGTGTATCCAGAACATCATCGAGACGTTGAAGGTGATTACCTAAAAATTGCAGCTGGCCTAATGTTGAAACAAACGTTCCAAGAGGAGTAATGAATAACTCTTTAAGAATTAGAAACGAGCTGAACACACCAATGGTCATCCTGTATTTTAAGACTTCATGTCCACCAATCAAAAAAATGGAAGCAATTGTACACCCTTCAATTATTATCGTCAGTTGACCAGCATTCAAACGTAACATCTCTCTGTCAATAGAAGCCCTCACTCTCTGTATCATTCTATTGACGAATCGTTGTATCATTCGTAATTCAGCCCCGGATGCTTTAATCGTTTCCATTCCGCTCAGGGCCTCTACGAGTGCCCCGCTTTCACGACCGGCAGCGGATAGTTCTGTCGTCATTATCTGCTGATTATTCTGGCGGAATTTCAGAAAAACACCGACTCTTAACAAGGCTGTAAGCAACACTACTGACCCCAGCAACGGGTTGTAGAGAATCATCAGAACCGCATAGCCGATCAGAAGTAAACTGTCAAGTACTACCGATACTACCTGAGTGCTGAACAGGTTTCGCAATGTGGCGTTACTCTGGACTCTTTGAATAAGATCACCTGTTTCCCGTACCGCAAAAAATGATAGTGGCAGATGAAGCAGGTGGTCAAGAAATCCGCTCATGAGTTTAACATCAAGAATAATTCTGATATTTTGAATCACATAATTACGGACTAAACTGAGTAACGCTCTGATTATGACCGCTCCCCCCATGCCGGTAGCTATGCCTAAAAGCCATGCATCATGAGACGGCAAGACAACCTTATCAAGCAGCAGCTGGTTTGCTACGGGAAAGACAAGACTAATAACCTGAAGGCAAAGTGAAGCCAGTACCACCTGAATCAGTGCAGGCGATACTTCTGAAACCATTTCTTTGTATCGGGTAAGACGTAAGCTCTTTTTTACCTTTTTTACAAATGTTTCACCCGGGGTAAAATGAAGAACTGCCCCGGTAAAATGCTTACCGGCATCGCTGTAAGTGCAGGTACGTCTTCCTGCTGCCGGATCCAGTATCGTTAGTGTTTTTTTTCCTGTTTTTTCAAGAACAACAAAGTGATTAAAGTCCCAATAGAGAATTACCGGAAAAGAAAGCGAATGTAAATCATCAAGTTCCATTCGCATTCCCTTTGCCACAAGACCATACTCTCTGGCAGCATGTACAATCGCTAATGCATTGGTGCCATCACGGGACACTTTGCAGATTTCCCGTACTTCAGCAAGAGTACTGTGGCATCCATGATAGGCCAGAATCATAGCCAGGCATGCAGCACCGCATTCAGTGACCTCCATCTGTGGAATATAGCTGAGCCGTTTTCGGGCGTTAAAAAACAAACCTTTAATTTTCATTTCAGCCATCTTTTAAGTGGGTCAAGCAAAAGTGTCAATAACCGCTGTTTTCTGAGTGTATATCTGACATTCATGAGCATCCCGCTTCGCAGAATGGTATCCGATGCATTAATAAGTTTGTTACCCGTAATCTCCAGCTCTATTCGAAAACAGGGAATGTCACTCCTGAAATTTTCTCCAAAAGCCTCCTGGATTTCATATGGTGACGCCAGATCATTGCTTATCCGGCTGATCTTTCCCAGTAATACTCCAAATTCAGTGTAAGGCAGCTGATCGAGTTCAAAACAAACTTCATCTCCGGCCTTCACAAATGCACGATCCCGTTCTGCGAGAAATGAGATAACATTCAGTGAAGATTGTTCTGGTATGACCTTTCCGACCACCTGTCCATACCGGATCGCTTCAGCAGGTTTGACCAGAATCGCCTCAACCGTTCCGTCTTCGGGTGCCCGGATTTCAGTCTGTTCAAGAGTAAATTTGAGCGCATCCAGTCTCGTAGTAACTTCATCGATCAGATTATTTGCTTCCCAGATCTCATCATGTCGCCTTTTCTCCAGTGTTGTTTTCTCCTGTAAGGCCATATCAAGAGCTTGCTGGATACTGAGTAGCTGCCGTTTCGCCTGTGCCACCTGTTCAGCAGCTGCATCCACTTCAGTAGAACTGAGAATGCTGTCTTTTTCGAGTTTGACTTTTGAATGAAAGTTTTTTTCAAATAATGTTAATGACTGTTTCTGAATCAGGAGCTGTTCATTGTAAATAGTTATTCTGTTTTTTACATTCTGTATCTGACGATCAAATGCACTTTTCTGCTCTTCAGTAAGTTTCACATAGTCAGATTGTATTCTCCGGGTTTGTCGTTGTGCAGACAATAATTCCCGTTGTACCTCAGGAGCATCAAGGTCTATCAGCAGCTCACCGGTTTTGACCTTTTCGCCAGAATGAATATGGATCTTTTTTACCGTTCCGTTCACCTGACTTACCAGATTTCTGACACCGCCAGCGGGTCGTAATATCCCTCGCCCTCTGCTGTTGAGCTCTATATATCCAAACAGTGAAAAGGCAAATGCAGTTGTGAGCATTGCACAAATAACAAGTATAAGTATCCATGTCCAGGGAGGCGATAACGTTGTGACGCCAAATCCTTGTGCGGTCTGGTTATGATAGTCCAGAGCTTCCTGGCGAAATAATAGTTTTTTTGAATGTTCCATTTTATCCCATAAAAAAAGAAAGAAGTGACACACGAAGTGTCACCTCATTGACCATGACTTTTTCTCGCATCCAAAGTTACTGGTACGATAAACAGCCATGACATCGGAATGCAATCAATTAGGAGCAATACCATACAGCGGTATCGCATTAACTGCAGGTTTGATAATACCATATAATGGCTGTGCGACAGGCATTATACCATAATATGGTATTGCAACTGGTTTGATCCCATACAGTGGTACTCCACTTATTATAGATGTCGTTACTGGTTGATCAAAACCGCCGGTCAGGGCCATCAATTCGTCATCAGATAGATCTGCATAATTACGTTTCTCTGTCATGTTGTCACCTCCTTTCTACTGGTTAAATGGTTAGTTTTAGTAGCTAAAATTGCTATTTGAATAAGTAATCGTTATTTCATTCTTTAAGGAACATACACATATCCTCCATTGATCTCGAATTTTCAAGAGTGTTTGTTTACTCTAAAACACAGTTGATAAATTCAGGTAATTTTCCTGACACATATGCCAGATCGATCACCGCTGTAATAGTCGCATTTTTACTATTTATACTATCCTGCAAAGCAGCTTTTTCGAGTGTTTGAGCATAACTTACCTCAGAAAGGGTGGCTGTTCCAGCGTCATATCGTGCAAGGGTAAATTCATTGGCCTGGTGAGCGAATTTAAGCTCATCAATGGAAATTGAATGTTCTCTTACAGCATTCTGATATTTTATTGACGCTTGACTAAAATCGATAAATGCAACTCTTTTTGATTCTTCAAGATCTGCACTAATCTGTTCTAAATCGATCTGTGTTTGTTTTAGTGTAAATCCAACGGGGATACGGCTAGTCAAAGGTAAACTAAGATTCAAACCGATAAAATATTGATAATTCGTTTCATTGGAATAATTTGATACGCTTGGTGAAATTAGACTTCTCTGGTATGTTCTACCGGAAATAATATTGAAAGAGAGATCCGGCAACATCGATTTTTTAGCGATTGCGACCTGATATTTCTGTACGTCCAGAAGGCATTTGTTTCTCTTGATATCAGATCTTTCATACAGACTGTCAGTAAGAATGGATTCAAGTTTCTGAGCAAACACCAGGCAGATAGAATCAATATCAGGCTGAATAACCTGAATGTCATCTAACAATTGAGTACCCATTATTTTCTGAAGGTTGATCAGACTTAATTCATAGTTTTTCCGCGCACTTGATACATAACCCCTTGATTGCTCAATTACTGTATTTTGCAGAAGTAAGTCTCCATACGGCCGTAATCCTTCATTTTTCAGCGCTTCAATTTTTTTTTGGATTCCCATTTGCATCTGAATATTCTGTTCTTCAAGTTTTATCAGTGCACTACATTGGCAGGCAAATAAGTAACTTATTATCAGGTCGTGTAAAATATCCTGAACGATTGCTTCTTCGGTGTATAATGCAGCAGTTTTTGCTGTTTTAGTTTTTTTATAGTAGGTAAGTTTTTTTAAGCCATTAAAAATTTCAAACTTGGCCGATATTTCACCTGATCCATAATCACTTTTAACAGAATAAGATGTTCTTGTATAATCTTTACCGCCCTGCACATTCAAAGTGACATCCGGAATCTGGTCGACTATAGCTTTTTTAATCTCCAGCTCCGAAGATTCTATTTCTTTTTGTGCTGCTTTTATCGACGCATTAAATAACAGTGTTTGAGAAATAGCATGTTTTAAATTTATCTCTTCTGCAGTTACCTGATAAACTGAGAAAACACAGAATGCAATTGTGACAAATTTGTACATTTGAGAATCTCTATGTTTCAAAGTAGTTATATTTAAAGGCGATTATGCATCTGATAATGAAGTTACTTCATATCAGAAAACCTGTAAAACTGTATTTTCTAAAGTGTAAATATGTCAAAAAGCGACCAGCAGTACGTCATTTATTACAAGGTGATAGAAAATATAATCAGTTTTACTTTTAGGTGGAATATAGATATTGATTTCAGTTTGTGCAACTTTTAACACTATCTTTTTAGTACGAAAAGCACTTTATAATTTGCTGAATTGTTCATTCACCCCAAATTGTCTGTTACATCTACAGTATGCTTGTACGTGTAAAAGGTCAGAATTTTTACACGCTTATCGCATTGAGTGGTGAGGCAACCAATCCTGTGTGTGGCAAATGGCTCAGAGCGGGTCAAGAAGAATATTCTCAGATCGCAAACGCGATGATCTCTTCTGGTGTATCTGCAAAATAATCAGGATCAGCATGCTCCAGCGCTTCACGATTGTTATATCCCCAGGTAACCGCAATAACTTTGAGCCCTGCCCGGTGAGCCGCTTCAATATCGCGTATCTCATCACCGACAAACAGTGTTTCATCCTTGTTAAGTTTATGCTCTTTAAGCAACTTATGGATCAGCTTATGCTTTCCAAAAAGATGCTTTCCGGAATAGATGAAATCAACAAGCCCCGAAGCGTTATTTTCTTCCAGAAAACGCAACACATTGCTTCTTGAATTTGATGTGCATACACCGAGCGTAATCTTTGAAGATCGCAATTGTTTCAAAATATCGATGATATGATTAACCGGTTTGATCTGATCGATCTTTTTATTAATCTCTTTATGTGCTCTGAGCACTAATACTGGAAGTTTAAAAATGGAGACACCGTTTGAATGAAGCAGTGATCTGGGGTCTTTTGATCTGAAAACCTCCTCATCGCCTTTTTTTATTGGTTTAATATGGTAGGCGGGTGCGAGAATTGAATTATAGATTTCCAGAACAACCTGCATACTGTCAGCGATTGTCCCATCAAAATCAAACACTATCGATTTTATCATTATACCCCGGTATGACCAAAACCGCCACTGCCGCGCGCTGTCGCTTCCACTTCGGCTGTCTCAATAAATATAGTATTATGAGCAACTTGTGCAACAACCAATTGGGCGATACGATCACCACGGGAGATTTTAAAAACTGCTGATCCAAGATTAATGAGGATGATTTTTACTTCACCCCGGTAATCGGCATCAATGGTGCCGGGGGTATTAAGAAGGGTGATTCCATGTTTAATTGCGAGACCACTTCGCGGGCGAACCTGAATCTCATAACCGATAGGTATTTCGAAGCAGAAACCAGTCGGTATAAGAGCGCGTTCTCCAGGAGCGAGTACTACATCAACGGTGACCGCTGCGCACACATCACACCCGGAAGAACCGGTAGTCATACGGACAGGTATTGGAAGACCTGCCGCATGCTCTAATCGAACTACTTTAATATGCTCTTTTTGAACCATCAGAAATTATACTGGATCTGCCGGTGCATCTGCAGCAGGTTCATCTGATTCTGCTGGTGGAGCAGCTGGAGGGGTTAACAGTGCCTTACGGCTCAGTTTGACTTTTCCGAAACGGTCAAAGCCGATCAGTTTCACCCGTACCTTATCACCAACATTGAGAATATCTTCAACTTTTGCAACCCGTTTGAAATCCAGTTCAGAGATATGAACAAGACCTTCTTTACCGGGAAGAAATTCGACAAACGCACCAAAATCAACGACCGATTTTACAATCGCATCATAGATCGCATTGAGTTCCGGTTCTGCAACGATACCCTTGATTCTGCGCAGTGCAGCATCACGCTGTTCACGGTTAACAGCTGCGATCTGAACTGCACCACTGTCATCAATAAAAATCGTTGTTCCGGTAGTTTCCTGAATATCACGGATCACTTTTCCACTTGGGCCGATAATCTCACGTATTTTTTCTTTGTCAACAGTGATGGTGGTGATTCGCGGAGCATGATTTGAAAGGTCTTTTCTTGATGTCGGAATCGCGGACTCCATGATATCGATGATTTTCATGCGGGCGACTTTTGCTTTTTCAAGAGCTTCTTTCATAATTTCCGGTGTAATTCCGGCGATCTTGATATCCATCTGAATTGCAGTAACACCATCACGGGTACCGGCAACTTTAAAATCCATGTCACCAACATGGTCTTCAGTACCGAGAATATCAGTCAGGATTGCGATTTTATCATCTTCTTTAATGAGACCCATTGCGACTCCTGCTACGTGACCTTTAATTGGAACACCGGCAGACATAAGGGACAGTGATGAACAACAGACGGTTGCCATTGATGATGAGCCATTGGATTCGAGAATTTCTGAAACAATACGGATAGTATACGGAAAACTTCTTTCATCGGGGAGCACCGGCGAGAGCGAACGTTCTGCGAGGTGACCATGACCAATTTCTCGTCTTCCGACAGAACTCATGCGCTTTACTTCACCAACAGAGTAGGGGGGGAAGTTATAGTGCAGCATGTAGGATTTATCATACGCACCCTGAATATTATCAATATGCTGTAAATCGAGTTTTGTTCCCAGGGTTGTTACTGACAGAGACTGTGTTTCACCGCGTGTAAACAGTGCTGATCCATGTGCACGGGGCAGAAGGTCAAGATCACAGGTGATTTTACGGATCTCATCAAGTGCGCGTCCACCGATACGAACATTTTGATCAAGAATGGTACGGCGAATATCCATACGTTCGTAGTTATGACAGGCAGCCGAAATCTCACCTTCACGCTCTGGATATTTTTCTGCAAGCGCAGCTTTACATTCATCAAATACTTTGTCCACACCGCTGTAACGTGTTTTTTTATCACCACAGAAGCTTATTTCATGAAGTTTATCCTTAAGAAATGCTTCGACATCTGCAACGAGCGCCTGATCGGGCTGTTTTTCGGTATACTCAACAGGTTTTTTGCCAATCTTTTCAAGTACCTCTTTCTGCATTGCGACCAGCTTTTTAATTTCGCTGTGTGCAATTGCAAGTGCATCAAGAAGCTGCTCTTCACTTAATTCGCACGCACCACCCTCAACCATCATGATTGAAGATTCTGTGCCGGCTACAACAAGGTCAAGCTCGCCATTTTCAGTCTCTGCCAGTGATGGAAACACTTTAAACTGACCATCAACTCTTCCGATTCTTACACAGGCAACAGGTTCTTTAAAGGGCATATCTGAAAGTGACAGTGCAAATGATGCAGCGGTTACAGCCAGAATATCTGCAGCATAAACATCATCTGCTGAAATTACTGTACAAACAATCTGTACTTCGGCTGTGTAACCATCAGGAAAAAGTGGACGGATCGGGCGATCAACGATACGTGCTGAGAGGATCTCTTTTTCACTTGGTTTTCCTTCACGTTTTATAAAGCCTCCAGGAATTTTACCTGCTGCATAAGCTTTTTCGATGTATTCTACGGAAAGTGGGAAAAAATCTGAATCCGGGCTTTCTTTTCCATGACAGGCAGTTACCAGAACCATGGTGTCACCCATCCGGGCAACTGCGGATCCATGAGCCTGTTTAGCGAGTTTTCCTGTTTCAAGTGAGAATTTCACACCTGATATCTCTGTTTCAGTCTGGATATGAGCCATTAAAGGAACTCCTGGTGTTAAAAGTAGTACTATGTATTATTGCTTTTAGTTTTGTTATCGTTTTTAGTGGAAGTCTCTGCGGTGCATTTACCATAAATAGTGACTTTTATTTAATGAAGGCCGGTGTTGTTTGCTGTACTAGTACGGGTGTGCAAAACAGTACCAGGCAGAAAAAGGGAAGGGGATATACCCCTGCCGTTATTTTCTAATACCGAGTTTCTTAATCAGTGCTCTATAGCGTTCGATGTCGTTTTTTGCCAGATAATCAAGGAGTGAACGACGCTGTCCAACAAGTTTAAGCAAACCATATCGGGTATGATGGTCTTTTGCATTGATTTTTACATGACTTGTAAGTTGGTTGATTCTTTCGGTCAGCAGTGCAACCTGCACATCAGTGTTTCCACTGTCATTTTCAGTTTTGCCAAATGTCTTGACTAATTCCTGCTTCCGTTCTTTCGTTACGGCCATTGCCATTTCTCCTGTCAAAAAAAGTTCTAATTGTTTCGATATCGGTTTTCATCTGCAATATCAGATCGTCAACAGATTTAAATGTCTGATCATTTCTGATAAACTTATGCAGCCAGATACTGGATGACTCTCCTGTATCGGGTTGCTGACCATCAAATTCCAGCGCATGAAACTCTAAATGAGCCACCCTGTTTTCGAATGTAGGGCAATCACCATAATAGAGTGCTCCGGTCAATTTAACGTTCCGGAACTCAAGTTCAGCAGCATAAACCCCTGGCGGTGGAATGACCTTCTGTTGAAATGGTCTATGGAAATTAAGGGTTGGAACGCCAATCTGAGTTCCTATTTTCAACCCTGTTGCCCGCTCAGCTTTAATCAGGTAGGGATGCCCCAGCATCTCGACCGCCTCACTGATTGATGCCTCAGAGATAAACTTTCGAATCTGCGTTGAAGAGATGACCAGGTCATTCTTTGACATCAGATTTTCAGTAAATATGTTAATATGGTATTTGCTCATGGCTTCATGCAAAAATTTCTTTCCCCCGGCCCTGTCTTTTCCAACTGAATGCCCTTCTCCCATAAACCAGTCGGTCATATTGAGCTTCCCAATCAGTATCTCTTTCAAGAAATTATCAGGTGAACGTTGTGAAAACTCTTGTGTGAACGGAATTTTGAGAAGATAATCAATTCCAGATTTTTCGAGTAGTATTGCTTTTTCATCAAAGGTAGTCAGTAAAAAGTGGGGGAGTTCGGGGTAGAGGGCCAGACGAGTGTGAGGTTCAAAAGTCACCAGTGCTGTTTTATACCCTTTTTTTCGGGCATAGCCGATCATCTCATCAATTAATAACTGATGCCCCCGATGAATACCGTCGAAGTTACCTACTGATACAACAGTAGATTCGCTCTGGGGAACCTGATCATTCAGAGTGAGTATTTTCATATAGCTTCCGTTAAAAGTACGATCTCAGGATGGTACCTGAAAGTATCCATTTTTCTTAAAACTGTAACTACGTTTCCATTATATTTCGCAAAAATAACCTGGAAATCACCAGGAACATTTTCAATATACATATCTCTTCCCTGAGAGATGTTCTTAAATTCAGAATCCGACAATTCTATCTGGTATTCACTTCTAAATACATCAGTATTGGAAATCAGCCGTTTCTCAAGCGATATTCCGGTATCAAGAATAACTGCATCATCAATCAAAAAGTCACCTATTTTTGTTCGCCTGATAAATGTCGCGGTTCCAAACGTTGCACATGCATGAGCAATATCCCGCACAAGTGAGCGCACATAGGTACCGGTTGAGCAACTCACTGTCAGATGAGCTGTTCCGTTTTTACCATCATACGATACTAACTTAAGATAGTGAATGGTAATCTGACGCTCTTTCAGTTCCGGTGTTACTCCTTTTCTGGCAAGATCACACGCCCTGACACCCTCAATTTTAATCGCTGAAAAGAGGGGTGGAGTCTGAAAGATCTCACCACTGAATCGCTTTAACGCCTCTGTTAATTCACTCTCTGATGGGAATCGACCACCTTCTGCAACAATTTTTCCTTCAAGATCAAAGGAATCTGTTTCACTTCCGAATTGTATGCCAAATTCATATGTTTTTGGTTCCGTTTTTACGTAACGCAACAGACGGGTTGATGAACCAACCGCAATAAGTAAAAGACCTTCAGCCTCAGGATCAAGTGTTCCGCAATGTCCGATTTTTTTAGTTTTTAGTAAACGTCGGGTTTGTGCAATGATATTGAATGATGAGGGACCGCGGGGCTTATTTACACAAAGAAAACCGTTCAAATCTGATTATTCCAGTTCCTGTGCAATTATTGAAAGCATAAGGGAAAGAGCCTGATCGCGTGGCTCCTTGATTGTACATCCAGCAGCACTGTAATGTCCTCCACCACCAGGTACTTTCTGAGCAATTTTGCCCACATCGATTTTCCCTTTGGATCGCAGACTGAAATGCGTTTCGCTTTCACTGTATTTGAGCATCATGCCGACCTCAACACCTTCAGCCGTAATAGTGTGGTCTGCCATTCCTTCGCTGTCACTGTACACCGCACCGACCTCTTCAAGGACTTTGAGTGGAAGTTCCATAATACAGACTCTGTTGTTATGGAAAAATTTCAGTGTTGACCAGATCCGGGACTGAAGAACCAGTGCTCGACAGGGATACGTCGAATAAACTCGCTCATAAATTTTTGAACACTCAGCACCTTTATCGGCAAGATCTGCACAGACCCGCAGAATTTTACTGTTGGTATTAGAAAAACGAAATCCGCCGGTATCACTGATAATCGCAGTATAAAGTGCTTCAGCAACAAACGGCGGGTAGGTGACACCCGTTTCCGTGAAATACTGATAGATCAGCTCGCCGGTAGCAGCTGCTGATGTCTGTACAACATTGTGATTTCCAAAGTGGGAGTTGTCACGATGGTGATCGATATCGATAACTGTTGAAGCAATCGCTAAAGGGTTTTCCCATCCCATTCGTGCCGGGTTTGACGCATCAAGAACAACAAGTACATCGAAATTCCGGTCAGGCTTCACATTCGTGAACTGCTCGGAATTTTTAAGAAAATGGAATTTTGAAGGAACCGGGTCCTTGTCAAAAATCACCACATCTTTTCCCAGCGATTTCAGGTACCAGTAAAAAGATAACTGAGAACCAATCGAATCACCATCAAGACTCATATGAGAAGAGATGATAAAACTCTGGTTGTTTTTTATGACATTTTCAATTTCATTCCAGATCATTTTGAATCTTCTTTAACAATTCATCAATATGTTGGCTGTGTTCAATTGAGTTATCAAGTTTAAAATGTAATTTCGGAAAATGCTTAACAACCACCCGGGATGCCACAACACGCTGAATAAATGGCGCAGCTTTGGTCAGAGCATCCAGAGCATTTGATTTTATATCATCTTCACCGAAAATACTAACAAAAACTGTCGCGTTTCGAATATCCTGTGCCAGTTTTACACGGGTGACTGTCACAACCGGAGGAATACGCGGATCCCTCATCTCCTGTGAGATGATCGTTCCGATTTCCCGCTGCAGCATTTCAGAAAGACGCTCGACATGATAATTGTGTACAGGCATTATAATGCTCCCTTAGACCGGAGTGCTTAGTTTCCGGGCTACTTCAACCTCTTCAAATGCTTCAATCCGGTCATTTTCAATGATATCATTGAAATTCTGAAGAGTAATACCACACTCATATCCAGTCTGTACTTCACGTACATCATCCTGAATACGTTTAAGACTGTCGATTCGTGTCTCTGCAACAATAACATCTTCACGAATAACGCGTACCTTCGAACCTCTGACAAGCGTACCCGATTCGATATATGAACCTGCAACTGTTCCAATTTTGGATATTTTGAAAACACGCCGTACAGTTACCACCGCAGTGATATTTTCGCGGATTTCCGGCTTCAACATACCTTCCATCGCGTTCCGTACTGAGTCGAGCGCTTCATAGATGATTTTATAGGTGCGAATTTCAACACCCTCATTTTTTGCCAATTCTCTGATCTTGGTATTTGGGCTCAGATGGAACCCGATAATAAGTGCACTTGATGCTGTAGCGAGCATAACATCGGTCTCTTTAATTGCTCCAACACTCTTATGAATAACCCTGACCTTGATCTCTTCGGTACTAAGTTTTTCCATTGATGCAGCCAATGCTTCAACAGATCCATCAACGTCACCTTTAATAATGAGATTAAGGGTCTGAACCTGACCTGCTTTAATCTTCTCGTACAGGTGATCGAGCGAAATCGTACTGATTTTACGCAATTCGCGCTCTTTTTGTGCCAGACGGCGACGGGCGGCGATTTCACGTGCTTCCTTCTCCTCTTCAACGACTCTGAAAGAATCACCTGCCTGAGGTGTTCCGGAGAGTCCAAGAACAAGTACCGGCTGTGATGGTTTTGCACAGTCAACCATTTTTCCAAGTTCGTTATAGAGCTCGCGGACACGGCCGAAATGCATTCCGGTAACAAATGCGTCACCCTTTCTCAATACACCTTTTTCAACCAGAATAGTTGCGATAGGTCCCTTACCTTTGTCCAGTTCAGATTCGATAACTACTCCGGTTGCTTTTCCTTCGACATTAGCTTTCAGATCAAGAATCTCTGTTTCGAGTGCCAGTACTTCAAGGAGTTTATCGATACCGATACCTTTTTTGGCAGAAATCTCAACACATGAAACTGTACCACCGTAGTCCTCAACAAGCACGTTGTAGTTTGCCAGTTCAGCCTTGACTTTATCGGGATTTGCGGTTGGCAGATCAATTTTATTGAGCGCAATTACCAGCGGAACGTTTGCTGCTTTAGCATGATCGATAGCTTCTTTTGTCTGTGGCATAACACCTGAATCTGCTGCAACGACAAGAACGATAACATCAGTGATCTGCGATCCACGGGCACGCATTGCAGTAAATGCTTCATGACCCGGGGTATCAAGAAAGGTGACTGAACCATGGCGTGTCTTCACTTCGTATGCTGCAATGTGTTGTGTAATACCACCGGCTTCACCGGATATGACGTTGGTTTTTCTGATATAATCCAGCAGTGAAGTCTTTCCGTGGTCAACATGTCCCATGACGGTTACAACCGGTGCACGGGGTACCATACTGGCCTCGATATTCTCTTCAACGAGTTCATCAACATCTGATGCATATTCACTCATCAACTGTGCGGAGTAACCAAACTCATCAACTAAAAGTTCGATCGTTTCAAAATCCAGTCGCTGATTGATTGTTACAAAAAGACCAAGTTCCAGACACTTTGTGATAAGTTCCGATACCGGAACAGACATCATGTTGGAAAGCTCATTCACGGTAACAAATTCTGAGACATTGAGGATCTTACGTTCCTGAATTTCATCCTCATTTCTTTCCATGGTTTCTTTTTTGTATTTCTTTTTTGTGAAACCAGAGCCAATTTTCGCGAGCGTTTTCTTAACATTTGCCTTTAATTCGACTTCATTTACTTCTACACGTTCGTTGCGCTTTTTGCCCTTCTTTTTGCTTTTTTCCTTCTCCTTACGTTCCGCAAGTGCGGCTTTTTCAGGATCAGGAACAACAGGAGTCTGAAGTACAGCCGGATTTTCCGCAGGACGCGGCTGTTGCGGCTGAAAAGGTGTAAACGTACGTTCTCTCTGTGGGCGCTGCTGCTGAGAATCTCTGTTTTCCTGATAATGCTGCCGGTGCTGTGGGGGCTGCCCTTGTCCTTGTTGCTGGTAACGCGGCTGATATGGATGACCTTGTCTATGTGCCTGAGTTGAGGGAGCTGCTTCACCTGCACGGTGCATTTGCTGAGCTGGCTGCTGTTGTCCCGGCCCGGAAACCATCTCTTTTGCAGCTGTTGAAACTGTATCCGGTGCAGATTTTTCAGGAACATGACGAGAAGCTTCCGCAACAGGTTCCTCTTCTTTGCCAATGAGATCTTCACGGGCTTTGGTGAGCATCTGCTTTTTACGCTCGTACTCCTTTTTTATCTCCGCACGTTCCTGTTCAAATTTCTTTTTAATGTCATTGCGCAGGCTTTCGTCAACCGTGCTCATGTGACTTTTAACATCTATCCCCATTCCCCGAAGCATTTGAACGAGAGCCTCGCTGGATACCTTGAACTCTTGCGCTAGTTTGTAAACTTTTTCTTTAGCCATCTTTATCCTCTCGCATGACTGCCGGAAATGTCGGGATAGTCATCACATGAAACAGATTTCAAATTTAATCAGTATTTAAATAGTACCTGGTCTGCTGTATTGCGAAAATCACTGCTTTAACTTTGATTGTCAGTATCTTCTTCAATCGCTTTCTTTACATCGCTATCAGATTCCGACAGCGTTTCAATAGCATCTTCAACAATCTCTCCAAGTACAGGATCTTCTTCATTATTATTTGAACGATGAACATTCTCTATCGCTTCTGCCGGATCAACTTCATCCGAAGAATACTCTTCACCGGCAATGATCTCTTCCTGAACAGCCTGTTCAGCAGAGCTCTCTTCAGGGGTTTCGACTGCCGGCTGAACCACTTCATTGAGTGCAGCATTACGCTGCTCATCGGTCATGTTGCCAAACTCTTCATCACCAAAGACATCGATCTCTTTATCGAGCATCTTTGATGCAAGCCGGATGTTCTGCCCTTCACGTCCGATTGCCTGCGCGAGATCTTCTTCACGGATAATTACCACGATTTTGTGTGAACCAACAGGGATAACTCGTTTTACTTCCGCAGGAGCGAATACTCTTCGTACCAGAAGGGAAAGTTCATCGGTCCAGTTGATGATATCGATACGTTCATTGGAGAGCTCTCTGACGATCGCCTGAACTCTGTTTCCGCGCATTCCTACACAAGCACCTACCGGATCAACCCGACTGTCGTTAGTTGTAACAGCGATTTTGGAACGATGTCCAGGATCCCGTACAACTTTTACAATACGAACTGTTTTATCGAATATTTCGGGCACTTCAAGTTCAAAAAGCCGTGCCAGAAACTCCGGACAGGTTCTGGAAATAATGACCTGAGGACCCTTAGGGTTATTACGCACATCAAGAATACATGCCTTAATATTGTCACCCTGACGATAATGTTCCTTGCGGATCTGTTCTTTATATGGTAACAACGCTTCGGTTCGTCCAAGGTTGACCAGTATATTTCCTTTTTCAATCTGCTGCACAGTACCAGTAATAAGTTCACCAATACGTTCACCATAATCTGCAAAAATCTTGCTGCGCTCAGCATCACGAACCCGCTGAATAATGACCTGCTTGGCGGTCTGGATCGCCATTCTTCCAAAAAGGTCGATATCCAGATCCTGAATGAGTTCATCACCGATATCAAGCTCCTCATCAACAGCGCGCGCATCGGCGATAAGAATCTGTGTTTCGGGGTTTTCCACCACTTCAACAACAGTCTGACGAGTGTATACTTCAAGAGTACCTTTTTCACGGTCAACTTTCACTTCAACATTGATCGGTTTTCCGAGAAATTTTCGGGCGGCTGTTGCCAGTGCATCTTTAAGCGTATCCAACACCATATCCATGCCGATACTTTTTTCCTTTGTTACTGCGCTTATTGATGACGCAATGTCAAGGGCTTTTACCGCTTCATTTCTGTTCTTTCGTTTCATCTAAATGTACCCTTCCCGTTACTTAAACCGGATCTCCTCTTTACCGCTGTATATGTCTTTAAGTTCTATGTCAACCTGTTGTGACTCATCAATTTTAATAGTGACCATCTCTTCTGTGCAACCGACCACTTCACCCTGAATCGTCTTTCTACCATTGATTCCGTTGGTCAGATGAAGAATAATCGGTCTGCCGATTGTGCGACGATAATCCCGTGGGGTCTTTAACGGCCTGTCTATACCAGGAGATGATATTTCCAGGGTATAGGGACGGTTTGGTGAAAAACCCTCGACATCCAGAAGCAGTGAAAGTTCGTTACTTGCACGTTCGCAATCACTTACTTTTACACCACCGGCACAATCGATAGTAATTCTGAGAATCGATCGCGAGCCGGCGCTAAAAAAACGCACATCGAAGAGCTCCAGCCCCATCTCTTTTAATTTTGATTCTATAACAGGAGTAACCTGTTCAATCCCAGCCATGCTATTTTTGGACCTTATTACCGAGTTAAATAAAAAAACGGGCTCTTCGCCCGCAAACACTCAAGCTTAAATTTCATAGTAATATAGTTGTTCGGCAGTGGGTAATTCAATACATAATATAGTAAATTGAAAAATAGTGTGGGAGTGGAGTGAGGTTGGTGGAGCGATTCGGTTTCTGTGAACCCATACCCAGTGGCTTTTGGTGTCGTCGGAGAGAGTGGGTCGCGAGTTTCTTTCGTTTTGCTTTATGGGAGAGCTATTCCCACATTCTATAACAATAAAATCGGAACCGCCCAGACTCTTTTTCAAGTCTATTCAGTGTCATTTTGTCATTTTAATCTTTTAAACAGCATATCGATCTGCTCAGAGTCCTTGTTCTCGTCCCACCATGATTTATCTTGTACAAGATTTTCACTGTTGACCTTATTGTCAATTTCGTTGAATTTGTATTCAAAATCCGTTTTTACTCTTTTCAGCCATTGAAATGTTTCTTTGTGGATCCATGGGTCTTTTGATGTATCATCAACAATTTGCAGTAATTGTGGTATCGATTCCTTTCTAAAGCCGACAGCAAAGAAACAGGGTTCAGATCTGATAGAATAGAATGAAGCAATTACCTGGTAAATTCCGGGACTGAAACACTAGTTTATTTATATTCATTGCTTTTTAATCGTATCTTTGTAACAGGTAAACATGTCACTTCCCCTTTATATCAACTACAGATGGATGAAGGAGATATGATGACTAACAACGTTCATCTGCTTGCATTGAAGAGTAATTTTCTGTGAAGCATCAGGATCTTCTATGGTAATATCATCAGTTCGTTCACGATGTTCTATTATTTTTTGAAAAAAAAAGAATGCTTTCATTCTCATGAAAGCATTCTTTTTTTTAAGATTTGAAAATTATGAACTATGCATTAGTTTTTCTTTTTTCGAAATGCTCCTATTAACAGAACACCAGACAGAATTAAAATGCCTGTTCCTGGTTCAGGGACCGATGCTGAAGGCCGTGTTTCTAAACGCAGTGTGGTTGGAGCCAAACGAATGACATATTCCGAAGTTTGGGCAACCGTCAGATCGCAATGACCATCCTGAAATATTGAAAAGTCGGTAAATGTAAAAGACCATTGAACATTATAATTATTATAAGGGCTTGGTGAATAGTCATAAGTATTTGCTACAGCGAAATTATCAAGAAAAACTGTATTATTTGCTGATGTTGGATTTTGACTGTTGCCCCATTGACCTGTGACAGTAGCGGAAACGATTTCCTGGCCACTAAGACTAAAATCGAAACTGCCAACATCGTACAAATCATAATAGGTCCCCGTATTATGGTTGGGAGAATTATATTCACCAACAGTGAGTGTTATAATGTCAGCAAAAGAAAAAGATGTGAACATCGCAATAAGTACTGAAATACTTACAATGTATTTTGTCATACGGCACTCCTTAAAAGAAAATGTTAACGGGGTTTATATTTCCCCGTAAGGTAAAATACTAAGTCAGAAAAGTCAGCAAGTATTATACCGAAATAAAAGACTTGGTTAAACGATTAAATCCACAGTATCGTAAAATAAGTGTAAAATATTTCGACAGTAGTCTTGTTTTATTACAATTCTGTCAGGGGTGTTGTGAAGATGTCGATTCCGATGAAATAAATTAGTAATTAAAAATAAATTATTAAAAGTATATTGCACCTGAGGGTGATTTTTTGTTAAAACTACGGACATTAGCGGTCATGTTCTTAATGGCGCATACCTCTCAATTATAGCTTCTGCCACACGTATCCCATCAGCGGCTGCAGATGTAATTCCTCCTGCGTAGCCCGCTCCTTCACCGGCGACATAAATTCCATTGATACTGCTCTCAAACAGTGCGTTACGTACAAGACGAACCGGTGATGAGCTTCGGGTTTCTACACCGGTAAGCAGTGCATCTGGTAAAGAGAATCCTGCAATCTGATGAGCAAAATGTGGAATTGCTTTCTGAAGAGTTGCTATTACATACGATGGGAGGCAATTTCTTAAATCTGAAGGAGTTACACCGGGAGTATAGGTTGGTTTTACAGCACCGGTTTTTGTTGATTTACGATTTAACAGGAAATCTTCAACCCGCTGCACAGGTGCATAATAATTGCTTCCTCCAAGCAGAAATGCTTTCTCTTCCCAGTGCCGCTGGAATTCAAATCCGCTCAATGGGTGAGTATCCGGAAAATCGGAAGGTGTAATATTTACAAGAAGGGCAGCATTCGCATTGGTGCCTTTACGGGCTTGATAACTCATTCCATTTGTCACAACGCCGCCTTTTTGGGACGCTGCTGCAATAACTTCTCCGCCGGGACACATGCAGAATGTAAATGCACTGCGATGATTTTCACCATGAAAAGCCATCTTATAATCTGCAGCCCCAAGTCGAGGGTGACTGGAAAAGATTCCATACTGCGATCTGTCGATCAATTCCTGTGGATGCTCGATCCGTACGCCGACCGCAAAAGGCTTTTGAACAATATTCATGAGATTAATATGAAGCATGGCGACGGTATCACGGGCACTGTGACCAGTTGCAAACACTGCAACAGTACAATCTATCCATTCGCTATTATTAATCTGAACAGCTTTAAGAATATTATTATCTGCTCGGATATTGGTAACCTGTTTCTGAAATAGTACGTTACCGCCTGATGCAATAATCCGGTTCCTGATGTTGCGAACCACTTCTCTGAGAAGATCAGTTCCAATATGGGGTTTATTTGCGTAGAGTATAGAGTCTGGTGCTCCGGATGCAACAAATTCCTGCAGTACTTTTTTGCAACGGGGATCATTGATCAATGTAGTCAATTTACCATCAGAAAATGTTCCGGCACCACCTTCACCAAACTGGATATTGCTATTGGGATTTAGAGTGCCATTTTTCCAGAATGATTCTACATCCCTGGCGCGTTGATCAACATCACAACCTCGTTCGAGTATTAACGGTTTGTATCCGTTTTGTGCCAGAAGAAGTCCTGCAAAAAGGCCAGCAGGTCCGCTTCCGATAATTACCGGATTTAGATGTAATGATTCTTTACCAGGAACAACATTTTTGTAGGATTCATCTGGTGCAAGGATAATTTTTTTACTGTTCAGCTTTTGAACAAGATTCATCTCATCTTTTACAGCACAATCGATTGTATATACAAAATATAGCGAGTTCTTTTTTCTGGCATCTACAGCCTGTTTTCGAATCTGAATTGTGTCTATATCGGTCCCGCTAATTCTGAGAGTTTTTGCAGCAGCTTTCTTTAATGCAGACTCCGAATGGTCAATCGGCAGTTTAATTTCAAAAAGACGGATCATTGCTCGCCCTTTACTGCTGATCGAGCTGCAATCACTCCTGATGACCAGGACCACTGAAGATTATACCCACCGCAATCACCAGTTATATCGAGCAGTTCACCCGTTGCATAAAGCCCTTTGATAAGCCTGGACTCCATGGTTACATTATTAAACTCTGAAGTCCTGATGCCCCCGGCGCAAACATGAGCTTCTTTCCACGAAAGTGATCCGGTTATAGTGAATGTCCATTTTTTTACAGTCTCCACAATACGGCCGGTTTCAGATTCGGTAATGTCACCGGATCTTTTTTTCAGATCGGTAATGCCGCTTTCTGCTAAAACAGATGAGATCAACCGCTTGTTAATAAAACCGATCAGGCCGGTTTCAACAGGAAAATTTGCTTTTCCTGAAAAACGTTTGCGGAGATGCTCAACCAGGTCATCGCCGGTTTTATCGGGAAAGAGATCTATAGTGCACGTTACACGTTTATTCTGCTGAAGCGCGGTGTTTGCCAGTATGCTGAGCTGAATAATCGGAGGTCCCGACAATCCATATTCCGTGAACAGGACTTCACCACATTCATTGGCGGTCTTATTGTTGTTTACAAAAAGTGAAATGCCGGCCAGTACTTTTGTACCTTTACAATGTCTGTTGAATGGGAAATCAGTTTTAAGTGGAACAAGTACCGGAAATGTAATTGTAGTTGAATGGCCCATACATTTCAAAATATCAATACCACTACTGGTACCACCCAGTTGGGGTGCTGCTTTGCTGCCGCAGGCAACTATAACTGCATCTGAAGAAAATTGGGTGTTTTCAGAATAAAGAGTAAAGCTGGACCTGTTTTTTTTAACACTGGTAATCGGAGTTTGAGTTTTAACTGTTACTCTGCACAACTCCAGTTCAAACCGCAGAACATCGAGTATTGTTGAAGCCTGATACGTACGCGGGTACATCCTGCCATCGGCTTCAGCCACAGTAAGGGCACCAAGAGAATTGAAAAAATCGACCGTGTTATTAATGGTAAAACGGTTAAAGGCTTCATCTACGAAATGAGGATGTTCACCATGAAAGTGTGAGTGATCGCAATTGAGATTAGTAAGGTTACATTGACCATTACCGGTTGCGAGCAGTTTTTTTCCAACCCGATCATTGCGCTCAAAAATAGTCACATCAGCACCAGATCGGGCTGCGGTAATTGCGGCTATCATCCCGCTTGCTCCGCCTCCAATTATTGCGATCCTTCGATTCTCCATAGGTCACTTTCAATTTTATGCTGGTTAAATATACTTAAAAGGGATCATCATTCCAATGTGACACGCTTCAGTTCAATGGCTATTTGCAATTACCCCTACTGTAATATAAATTCACTTATTTCACTTACATCGATTATATTAAAAACATATTTAAAAAATCCATCAGGTCTATTTGTATGGTAGTATTAAGCGTTCAAATATTTCCAGAAAGACCTTAGTTTAAGAGGTAATGAAATGAAGATTAGAGCAGAAAGAGTGTTTTTCTTTGCATTGATTGTCATTACATGTACGTATGGTGCTGACACAACAAAATTTGTTTATAATGATTTTGGTGATCTTTCTAATTGGCAGTTAAATGGAGTTAGTTCTGGTGCTACAGATGCCGACGGTAAAAAAGTACTCCGAATGACTGAGTCAAAAGAATACCAGAGTGGTAGCGCGTTTATAAAAGAGTCTCAAAAATTAGTAAGTGATAAAGGATTTCTGGCATCATTCAGTGCCTATTTTTCTTTTCAAATAACAAATAACAATGGTAAGACTGAAAAGGATGGTGCGGGAGCAGATGGTATTGCGTTTGTCGTGCAAACGATTGCTAATAATGTAGGATCAAATGGTCAGGGATTAGGCTATGAGGGAATTCAACAAAGTTTAGGAATAGAGTTTGACACCTGGGAAAATGGTGATACGGTAGACGATCCGAATGGAAATCATTCAGGAATTGATATTAATGGAGATATCAATTCAATTAAAACTTTAAATGAAAAAGCCAGATTTAATAATGGCGCAATCTGGTATACGTGGGTTGACTATGATGGTGACAACCAGAACCTTGAAATCCGTTATGATACTGTAAATATGCGTCCAAGTCAGCCAAAGATGACCTATAAAATTAATTTGCCAGCGATTTTAGTTCAGGAAAACGCCTATGTTGGTTTTACTAGCGCCACTGGAGCATCATATAGTATACATGATATTCTTTCTTTCAAGTTTGTTAATAAATTCCAACCTTTTGGATATCATATTTCAATTTCAGCAACACCCGATACAATCGTAAGCGCCTTAGATAGTGTACATCTTCTGGCAACAGTTTATGATGTGAATAATGTTTTACGACCTGATTCTGCAAAAAACACCGAATGGACAATCATCAGTAATAGCGGGAATTCTTCGAATGTCCTGAAATCCAGAAAAGGATCGGATGTTTTGTTGATTCCTGAAGTGGATAATTCACAAATAAAAGTACAAGCTAAAGCGATTGTAAATGATCAGGTGTTGACTGATACAATAACTATCTATGTGAAGCAGAAACAGACCGGCAGTTTTTCTCTTTCGATAAATCCCGATACTTTGGTTAGCGTTTACGATAGTGTTCATCTGATTGCTTTGATTCGTGATTCAAGAAATTTGTCTCAACCTGATCTTGCTCAAAAGACGAAGTGGACAATAATTGATCTTGGCGGGAATCCTTTAAGTATTCTAAAATCAGGCCAGGGAGCCGATGTTTTGTTGATTCCTGAGATCGCTTTTACACAAGTAAAAATTGAAGCAAAGGTTATTATAAATGACCTAATTTTAGTGGATACTTTATCCATTACTATCAAAGCCGATGCACCATTTAGACTTGTCATAGAATCAACTCCAATTACTAATGATACATCTTTGCTTCGTCACCCCAAACCAGTTGAATTGGTAACTCTGAATAATTTGTCTGATTCAGTTTATGTTTATGCTGTTGTGAGAGACAAATGGGGTAATTTTTGCAGAATGTCGGATTCAATCAGAACGGTTTGGACGGTTCTAAACGGCGCTCAGTTCATTTCTGTAGCTGGAATAGAGCAAAAGAAATATCAGGGAAAAATTAAAGGGACCGGCATTGAAGGCGATGCTTCAGTAGAAGCGTCAGAGAATGGTTTGATAAAAGATACGGTGATGGTGAGATTCAATGTTCCGGTTGTTATACCATCTGGTGGACCATCATTACTGCGAGCTGTCTATATACCGGGTTCCGGTATCAACAGTAAAGGTATTCTTCAATTAACATTTTCCGAGTCTGTTGATATTAGTATGCTTTTAAAAACATTGCCTAAAACAGCTCTTAAATATATCAGCAGCCAGGGAATTAGCAGTACTACGATTCTTGATGGTTCAACTTTCAACACTAAATCTATTGAGCAATTTGGTAAAACAATTACAATTCAATTAGGTTCAGGTGAGAGTGGTATCATACCTGATAAAGATAGTATCCAATTAATCTCAGGGACTGTCAACAGTAATGGTGAATCCCCTGATATAAATTCAGGGAAAAAAGTAAAAATCGAAATTCAGGAAGGAACTATTTCTGTCAGAATCAGTTCAAATCCGGTAAGATTGGACAGAGATTTGTTAACAACGTTACCTCCCCGGGTGATAGATACTTATAAGAATGTTATTGGTAGCAATGCAAGGGGGATGATTATTGCCATTCATTCAACAGTACCACTAAAAAGTAATAACGGAAATTATGGGACTGCGGTGGTCTATGATGCAGTTGGAAATTTAGTTGTAAAAAGTCTGCAGCTTTTAAAAGCGAATGATAATTCATTGACGGAGTATGCAATATTCTGGAATGGGAAGAATCGAAACAATCGTACTGTTGGTGCGGGGACTTACCTGATGGTAATATCTGCAACTGATATAAAAGAGATAGCTCATTCAATGCGGAGCAAAATCGGTATTGCTCAACATTAAGTATAACAAAAATTGAACTCCAAGAGTGTTTTAATAGGCACTAAACAACAAAAGAAGTTGTGTGCCCTTAACTTCAGTTAAAGCTGGGAAAGATTACGGCTTTTGTTTAAAGAATAAAGAGCCGGAAAAGTTCAGGCCATACTGATTATTTTTCATTTCAATCAAGGCTGTTCATGGCACCTGTACGGTATCTTGTGGTGCTTAAGTAAAGTGATTTTACCTTTTCATAATAGAAAGACTATCACCCAAGATAAGCTCTGTACGCAATAGAAAATTCCTCCTGTGATAGTGCCCAGCTTTTCTCATTAAAGGGAAATTGTGAGTCGAATTCTTCAGAGGCTTTTTCATCAAAATGGTAGGCGCTACTATAATAGAATTTCCAATCAAATTGTTCTATACATCTGGATAGTTGTAATAATAAGTCCCTCAAAATATAGGAATGGATATCTTTAGCATTTGTAGATACACTCTAAACTGCGTTAGGCAGGACCGGAACGATACGAATAGTGTAGCCTGGCGGAGAGCCGACCCGATAGGGGAACGACCAAATAAATTTGACTTATTCTCGTGCGTTTCGCAAACCCAAGCTCCTCCCCCCAGAAGCGTTTCATAAAAAAATATTGCGATCAACAACCTCCCCCCAAAAAAATAGAAAAAGACCCAAATGAAACTACTTTGCTGAAACAAAACCCACAAAAAAATAACAAAATATCCCAATTTTATAAACAAACTATTTAGTCCCTGATCATACCTGTAACTATATTAGTTAATTACAGCAGAAAATCCAGATGTGCTTCATGTGCTTTATGTTACAAACTGCTGTGAAAATCAAACTGGGAAAACCATTTTCCGGGAGGTTACTATTTCTGAACTTCTATCTATCATCACAACACCGCTTGCCGGAGATAATCCGTTTGGTAGTAATATCAATTACGATACCGAATTTGAAACGGTTAAAAATGAGGTCAACAAGCTCGGTGGAAATGACTTTGATCTGATTGATGAGGTCTCGGTCAAACTGCTTAAAGAAAAATCCAAAGATATCCGCCTTCTGTCATTTCTCAGCATGATCTATCTGCGCAAGGAGAACTGGGAAGGGTTCTGTGATGTTTTTGATGGGATGGGAACTCTTTTTGAGCAGAATTATGATGCCGTTTTTCCCGACAGAGAGCGTGCCAAGCAGATGGCGCTAAAGTGGCTTTCCGAAGAACGCTACACCGAGATGCTGAAATCCAAAAAACCGACCGAAGCAGAATATGATCACATTGTAAGGCTTATTGCCGGTCTGACAAAAATGAAGCCTGTTCTGGAACAGAAATTTCCTGAAGGCTCCCCGTTTCCATCGGGTATTTTTCAGACTGCTCAGTTATGGGAAAAATCCTGCAAGCCAAAACCGAAAGTTGAAACTCCGCCTCCTGTGCAACCAACACCTGCAGCTCAACCTGCAGCAACGGTATCAGCTGTGGCGACCGGAACTGCACCCGTGGCAACAACAACTTCCACCGCTGCTTCGGGTGGAAATGAACCAATGGACACCCCGAAACAGGCTCAGGCAATTGTTAAAAAAGGCGCACAATTCCTTATAGAAAAAGAACCGCTCAAACCGATGGGATTCCGGCTGATGCGCGCTTTACGTTGGGATCTGCTTGAAAAAGCACCACCATCAGATGGCGGAAAGACTCAATTGAATGGCCCACAGCCTCAGCAACGAACCTATTTTACGACACTTCTTGGGCAGAATGATTTTAAAACAGCGTTTGAAAAAGCCGAAGCAGCATTTGCCGGTGGTGCAAACCATCTCTGGCTGGATCTTCAGAGAATAATTTGTACCTCATGTAAATCGCTGGGTGGGGAATACGCGCAGATTGGTAATGCTATCCTGATGGAAACAGCTTATCTGGTCAAGCGTCTTCCGGATCTGGTGAATCTCCAGTTCTCTGATGGTACTCCTTTTTGTGATGATGCAACTAAAAACTGGATCTCTTCAGAAGTAAGTGCTGCAGGGGCCGGGGGGGCGTCCTCAGGTGGAGCTTCAGGCGTTAAAGGTGACCCGCTCAAAGAAGAGCTCGCTCAGGCGCAGTCGCTGGCAGCATCAGGAAAGGTCGAGGATGCAATGGAGCTGTTGCAGAAGGGTATAAGAAATTCATCAGGTGGACGAAGCAATTTCCTGAGAAGTGCGACTATCGGAGATCTGCTGCTCAAGGCAAAGCAGCCGGATCTTGCGGTCGCGGTCCTTGAGACACTTGATGAAAAAATTGAAGCTAATAATCTGATTCATTGGGATCATGAAATTGCTGTTGCAGCATGGTCATCACTGGTAATGGCATATAAAGCTGCGAAGGTGAACAAGCAGCCTAACGTTATTGCTATGCTTCATGAGAAACAGAATACTATATTGAAAAAGATCAGCCTGGTAGATCCAGGGAAAGCATGTCAACTCAACAAATAACATACATTGAAAGGCGGTTATCATTATGGCTGGAAGTTTTCAAAATGAAATACCTGCAGCGAGAATTAATCTGAAACTTGATGTGGGTAAAGGAAATGCCAAAAAGAAAACAGAATTACCACTGAAACTACTGGTTCTTGGTGATTTCTCTTTCAAGAAAAAGGATGCACGTGTAGCCGATCGTGAAAAGATCAGTATCAACAAGAATAATTTTGAACAGGTCATGGGAAGTCTTGATCTTAACCTTAATTATACCGTTGAGAACAAGCTGTCAAAAGAGGGCGGAGATCTCAAAATCAACCTCGATATGAAAAATATGGATTCTTTCAAGCCCGAAAATGTTGCCAAAGCGACACCGGAACTCAGCCGCTTGCTTGCAGCCCGCAATCTGCTAAAGGATCTCAAGTCAAATCTTCTCGATAACAGAGAGTTCCGTAAACGTCTTGAAGATATTGTCAAGGATCCCAATGCAATTAATTCACTTCAGGAAGAGCTCAAGAAAATTGTTCCTCCCTCTTCAGAAGAAAAACCTGCACAGTAATTATTTAACAATCAGAATGGAAGGATATTTATAATATGGAAGCTCAACAGGCCAATGCCGCAAATGCAGAAGCCAAGGCCGCTCAGGGTGGGTTGGATTTTATTTATGAAACAATGAATCTTTCTGTACCTGATCATGCAGTTGATATCTCAGGGTACAAAAACGCCGAAACATTAGCAGAAAGCAAAGCGAATGAACGTATCGGTGCTGCGCTTGCTTTCTTTGTCGAGAGTGTGCTTGATTCAACACAGGTTGTCGATAAAATAGATAAAGTTGTGCTTGATAATCAGATCGCAGAGATTGATCGTAAAATTTCTCTTCAGCTTGATGAGATCATGCACCATCCGAAATTCCAGAAAATGGAATCAACCTGGCGCAGTCTGAAATTCCTTGTTGACCGTACCGATTTCAAGAAAAATATCAAAATTGATATTTTAGATGCATCAAAGGATGATCTTGCTGAAGATTTCGAAGATGTTCCCGAAACAATTCAGTCCGGTCTTTACAAGCATGTATATACCGATGAATACGACACCCCGGGAGGTGAACCGTATGCAGCGATGGTTTCCAATTTTGAATTTGATTCCAGTGCTCCCAATGTCGCACTGCTTCAGGAGATGTCGCGTGTTGCTGCAAGCTGTCACTGTCCTTTTATTGGTGCAGCAATCCCGAAATTTTTTGGTAAGGAAAGCGTTCATGATCTTCCCAAAATTGAAGATCTTCATAACTACATGGAAAGAAGCGAATTCCTCAAGTGGAATGCATTCCGTCAGACAGAGGATTCCCGATATGTTGGTTTGACATTGCCACGTTTCATGCTCCGTCTGCCATACGGTCCCGATACACAGCCGGTAAAAGAGTTCAACTACTCTGAAGGTGTTACCGGTGAAGATCATGACAAGTATCTCTGGGGTAATGCATCATTCTCGTTTGCTGCTAACATGGTTCGTTCATTTGTTGATAACGGATGGTGTGTACAGATCCGTGGTCCTGAATCCGGTGGAAAGATTGAAGATCTGCCGATTCACCTCTTTGATGTTGGTAAAGGCAAGCAGATGAAGATCCCGACAGAGATTCTCATTCCTGAAACACGGGAGTTTGAATTTGCACAGGAAGGGTTCATCCCGATGTCATTCTACAAGAACCGTGATTACGCATGTTTCTTCTCTGCAAACTCCACTCAGAAACCGACCGAGTACGATGATCCAGTAGTTACTGCAAATATGAGAATCAACTCACGTTTGCCGTATATATTCCTGGTATCACGTATTGCTCATTACCTTAAAGTTATCCAGAGAGAGAATATCGGTTCAACCAAGAGCAAACTGGTTCTTCAGGATGAACTCAACGAATGGATCAAGGGTCTTGTCACCGAGATGAACGATCCTGGTCCTGAATTGATTGCAACACATCCGCTTAAAGCAGCTGAAGTTACAGTTAATGAGATTGAAGAGAATCCTGGTTTCTTCTCTGTTGGATTGTCGGTAATGCCACATTTCCAGATTGAAGGTATTGATATTAATCTGTCACTTGTTTCCCAGATGCCTAAAGGGAAATAAAAAAAGTAAAAAAAATTAAAAAAATGATGATTTGTGATCGTGATCACATTCCGAACCACAAACATCATTTTATATTAATTACAGATTATGATTAACAACCCATTTATCACTTTTTAAAGGAGTTTAAATATGCCAATTCCTGCGTATATGTGGATGAAGGATGATGCTGGTACAGCTGTTGACGGATCAGTTGATGTTGCCGGACGTGAAAAGAGTGTCGAGATTCTTGCTTTCGACCACGAAGTAAGAATTCCTACCGATCCCGATACTGGTAAACTCACCGGTACCCGTAAGCATGAAGCGATCAAGTTTGTAAAAGCTTACGATGCATCATCACCGTATCTTTACAAAGCAGTTTGTGAAGGTCAGACATTCACAGAGGTTGAATTTAAGTGGTATCGCATCGATGACACCGGTACAGAAACCGAATATTTCAACCATAAGCTTGAAGGCGTAAAGGTTTGCTCTGTTAAGCCAATCATGTACAACGTAAAAGATCCTTCAAAAGAACGTTATGTTCACCTTGAAGAGGTCCAGATGCGTTATCAGAAGATTATCTGGACATACGTCGATGGTAATCTCCAGGCTTCAGACTCCTGGAAAGAGGGACGCTAAGTTTTTTAGTTCTCTTTCAAGTTGTTTCTTGATTTTGTCAATCGCTCTGTCGTTAAGTTGGTGGAGCGATTGTTATTTTATTCTGTTTTCTTAATTCGATATTTAAGATTCGTTATTCGGTATTTTTTAATTTCTTAATTTTTTATTTCTGTACAATATCTATAATTCAGGGTTTCACCTGTTGTTGCTTTTAAAATAATACAAAAAAGAATTTTCTGGGATTTTCACAGTGCCCGGTACGTAAGGGCGTCTAAGAAACCGACCTTGGTTCAACCGGGACTGCCAAGCGCGTGTCGCGGACAGGTAACGCATATTTCTTTATATTTTGCAAATGTGACAGGATCAATTTTTTTCGGGATTTAACATTTTTTTATTCTTTACCCTTTTATACTGTTTCCCCTCCAGGGAAAGAAAATTCCATTTACATTTTTACTACAATAATAATGGCTCTACAAGCCATAACCACTATATGTTTTTTTTCTTTTACTTCGAAATTCAGGTTTCGTTATTCGATATCTTCTTCATTCGTAGCCACTAGCGATGCACCGTCCTTTTATCTCGCTCTTACAGAGCTCGAAAACCATGGTTACAGCAACCAATCCGGACCTTCAATCCGAGCTCAAGAGAAAGAAACAATCCAAAATCGCCACTTTTAGTAGCGGTTTTCAGCACTGAATACAGGTAAATTCAAATAAAAGCCTGAAATGAGGGGTGCTGAATGTCCAAAATGCTACTCATGATTATATTGTTGATGTCTTTGGGATTTTCTGCTGTTAATCAGCTAGACTGGGCATCTCTTATCAACAAACGCATTAAATTTCAGATGAAAGATTATGGCGTAGTTATTGGTAAAGTAATGTACTGCCAGGATTCATTGATTACTGTTCTGACATATGAAGACAACCTGGCCACAATTGAGATTAAAGATGTAGAATCCTTCTCTGAAATAAAAAAAACGTGTGGTCTGGTTTTCGGATTGAATGTCGGTTCCGTTGGTTTCAATGCAGATATGTCCAACGTGAACCTGTTTGCGAATACATCTGTTCTTCTACCAGTTTTATCCGGAGGGCATCTTTTTACGTTATCAACTGGAGTCGGGAAACTTGTAAATCTGGGTGCAAGTGATTGGAAGTTGAATATTTTCTCCGGCATCTCATCAGTCTCTACTGATATATTAGGTGATTGGGCCACTTTTCTCTCCGCAGGTCTGGGGATCGGATTACAATATACAGCAAATAACAGGTTTTTGTGTTCAATAAAATTTCCTGTTATTGGTTACACAACTTATTCGTTTATTGGAAATAAAAAATTGGTATTCAGTTATCCTCCCACATTCAAAGAAAACATAATGGCCTTTTATGCCTTTAATTTTATATCATTACCAGTTATTGCATTTGGTACAAATTTTTAGAAGCGTTTTGGGAAAATCGATGCTTGCTCATCGGGTGAAGGAAAATGTTAAATCCTACTCGCTTAACTCCGCTTCCCTTAATTTTTCCTCTTTAACCATCTCTGCAAGTTTTCTGACAACCGCATCGATACCGTCACCGGTGACAGCTGAAATTTTCATCCATCGGTCATCAATTCGGGATGGGGAATCGGGGTCGATAAGATCGGATTTTGTTGCGATGAATACTTTCGGCTTTGCGGCAAGGCTTTGGCTGTATTCAGCGAGTTCGTGCAGCAGTACCTGAGCATCAGCTTCAATATCCTCAGATGAAATATCAACCATTATTGCAAGGATTTTTGTACGCTCGATATGTCTGAGAAACCTGATTCCCAGTCCTTTACCAAGATGACAATCTTCAATGAGTCCCGGAATATCTGCTGTCACAAAAGAATCATACTCTTTGAGCATGTTGACAATTCCAAGGTGTGGTTCTTTTGTTGTAAATGGGTAATCTGCAATTTTGGGACGTGCTTTTGATATTGCAGAAATAAAGGTCGATTTACCTGCATTGGGACGTCCCACGAGGCCGACATCTGCAAGAACTTTCAGGATAAGACGAAGTCTTTTTTTCTCACCGGGTTTACCCGGTTCACAGAATTCAGGGTTCGGATCTTTTAAACATGCCAGGGAGCCATTTCCACGGCCGCCTCTTCCGCCACGGGCAATCATCTCCGGAGCCCCTTCACGAAGGCAATCGATAAGGAGATCACCTGTTTCTTCATCGCGGACGACGGTACCAAGGGGCACTTTTATAATAATGTCTTCACCGTTACGACCGGTTTTGCTTGAACCCTTTCCATGTGCACCCCGTTCTGCTTTATATCGCTGGTGGTAAGCAACATCCTGAAGCGTATGCACCTGCGGGGAACCCTCAAAATAGACATTGCCGCCATTGCCGCCATCACCACCATCAGGACGGCCCTTGGGCTTGTATTTTTGCCGTTCGTAAGCATGGCAGCCATTGCCACCATCCCCGGCTTCCACATTGATCACTGTTTCATCAATAAACACTTTTGATTCCGATCTGTAATTCTATTTACCCGGGGTTGTTGACGAAGTTGAAGATGACGTCGAACCCGAAGTCGAACCTGAAGTGGAGGAGCCTGATGCCGGCGCAGAAGGTGCTGCTGAAGACGTGCTTGACGAGCTGGAGCCGGAATCGCCACTTGCAGCTTTCTTGTATGAATCAGAACGATAATCGGTGATATAAAAGCCGCTGCCTTTGAATATAAAGCCAGCTCCAGGGGAGAATAAACGCTTTACGGTTCCATCACATCCCTCTTTTTTACAGTTTTTCAGCGGTTCTGCACTGATGCTTTGAAATTCATCAAAGGTATACCCGCATTTTTCGCATTGATACTCGTAAGTAGGCATAATGCAATCACTCCTGTTTGCGTTAAGTTGTTCCAGTATGAATACTCAAAGTTGTAAACTAAACACCGGACGAATATACTAAAAAATCTGAAAAAAGGCAAAACGTTTCTAACCGGAACCGACTGGTTCGGCATAGCAATCGTAGTCTCCTGCACCTATAATTCGTACTTTATAGAACTTGCCCGGAGTAAAATCACCATTCATAATTAACACTTTACCATCAACTTCAGGTGCATCATACTGCGAACGTGCTTCAAAATTAAAATCGGTATCGCCGGAGACATCGTCGATTATTACTTCGATTTTTTGACCAATTTTATTTTCCAGGTTTGCTGCGCTGATCTCACGCTGCTGTAACATCAGTGTCTCACATCGTTTGACTGCGGTTACAGTCTTGGGTCGGGGTTTCAAGCTATAAGCCGCTGTACCTTCTTCCGGTGAGAATGGAAAAACACCTAGTTTATCAAACCGGGCATATTCTATGAATTGCTGAAGCTCTTTAAAATGAGCAGCTGCTTCTCCTGGAAATCCGAGGATAAAAGAACTGCGCAGAGATGCATCAGGCACTTTACTCCTGATTCGATCCACAAGAGCGTAAATTCCCTTTGTAAGTGGCTGACGTTTCATTGTTTTCAGAATTGGTTCTGCAATGTGTTGTAACGGGATGTCGAAGTAGGAACAGATCCTTTTTTCCGAGGCAACAAGTTCAAGAAGTTCATCGGTGACATATTGCGGATGAAGGTACATCATTCTCAGCCAGTGAAAGTTCGTTTTCTTGAGTAATGATTCCAGCAGGCCGACCAGAGAACTGCCGGCATCCTTGCCATAATATGATGTATCCTGAGCAACCAGTATCAGTTCGCGTGTGCCCTGTTCATAAAGAAGCTGAGCTTCCTGAATAAGCTCATCCTTGGGGCGACTCTTAAAGTTTCCACGAATAGATGGGATAACACAGAAGCTGCATCGATGTGAGCACCCCTCAGCAATTTTCAGATATTGGGTTGCGACAGATGTCTGGAATTGCCGAAGCAGGGGAGTTGCAGATTTGTGGTTGAGCAGTTTCTCTACATCAGCTTCCCATTGTTGAGAGCTAATCCAGTAATCAACTTCGGGGAACTGATCTGCAACTTCATCCCGATATCGTTGTGAAAAACATCCACACACAATAAGTTCCCTACATTTACCATCTTTCTTGAATGATGCAGCATCAAGAATTGAAGCAATTGCCTCTTCCTGCGCTTCCCTTATGAATGCACAGGTGTTTACAAGGACCGTCTCTGCGACACTTGAATTTTCTGCAACAGAATAACCGGCCTCACAGAATCGATGAAGAATCTTTTCTCCATCAACGATGTTTTTGCTGCAACCGAGATTAATTAATGCTATTGATGGCATCAGTGGTTTGTTTTCTTTCGTTCAATTTAGAAAATAGCCATTAATATACGTTATGGAGTAAGGGGATGGAGTGAAGAGAGTAGAGTGACAAGGGTAGCTGTTAGAATGTTGGGCTGAGTACAACTGTGAGGCTGTACTCAGAAAAAAATTTTACCAGGCGCTGTCCCAACCGGTGGTATCGGGAACTGAACCGGTACTCGTCGGTTTTGCTGGTGCAGGCTGTGATGCCGGAGTAGTTGTAGCCGCAGGTTGAGTTACTGCAGGAGTTGATGAATAGGAGCTTTCTGAAGATGAATAGCTCGAACTTTCTGATGTGTAGGAAGCCGACCCGCCATAACTTGAACCGCTGCTTCCCATTCCACTGCCATCTATGCCGACATTGTCGTTTGCCCGCTTGTCAACCCAGAAATCATAACCTGCATCTTTAAGCGTTGATTCGCCAAATGCGCGAGCTGAATGACCAGATGAGAATCCGCCAACTCGTACACGGTAGTATGTTCCCGGGAGTGAGGGCGTTGGACTCTGGACTTCAGCAACATAAGATGGAAATCCCATACCTTCAAGCTGTGAAGCGACTTTATCAGCAAGCTTTTTACTTCTTACCGTTGATACCTGAATCACATATGGACCGTTTTCGACAATCTGCCCAGATGGAACCGAAACCTTTTTCTT
>JBNKZD010000098.1:0-26082 GCA_050301235.1 Chitinispirillaceae bacterium
ATGGGTTGAAGGTGAATTTAGTATGAAAAAAAGAAACATTTATGAAAAGGTACTCGTAAAGAAATCAACAAGAAGAAAGGCATATTTATGAATAAAATAATCCTCATTATCTCCTGTGTACTATTATTAATACAATGTAGCGGAAAAATTTCTTTGCAGGAACAGACATTTATTGACCTAAAACACAAAAATCCTGCTATTCATGTTCCAACACCATTTGTGTATTGCACTTACCGGGGGAAATTATACCCGGAAGGTGCAAACCAGATAATAGGAAACATTCAGGATAAAATGGAAGAGATGTGTGCAAACGATATAAAAATTGATTTTATGAAATTTGGTAGTTCTGAAGAATATTCTCAATATGGTAATGTTCTTTATGATGTAATTGTTCAATTGGAAAAAAGGAAAATGGCAGAGGTTAAAATTCCTCAGTATTTGAAAGATTTATCAAATAAATCACCGTACGATATGTGTGTTTTTGTTTTTAATATTGCTCATCCGCGCTCAAGAGCGCAGAATGCAGCACAATATATTGGCGCAGTTGGACTTGGAGTCACGATGGGACTCATTACCGGTTTTTCTCCAGTTATGCCACTGGCTGTCAGCTCTAAACTTCATTTTATTATTTACTCAAAAAGCCAGGATGCGATAATATCATATGAGGATTCTGAAGATAAAGATGATCCAACAGTCAAAGAAAATTGTGATGAAGAGGTTGACATGCTGTTTAGTAAATTTGTTGATGCAGGTAGATAAGTTGTATTTTGTTAACCACGAAACACACGAAATACACGAAAAATGATTGAAAATATGATAATAGGGAAAGAATTCTCTTTACATAAGTCCGGTTGTTTCGAGTACACTCAAATTACTTGTGGAATCACAGGTCGATGCGCATTCTGCATTTTTATAATGTTTCTCCTCCAGGGAAATAAATTTTCATTATATCCATTTACTACAATAATTGGTAGCTCTACAAGCCAGTAAGTTGTAGATGGTAGGCAGTTTGTTGAAAAAAGAATCATTCAGTTTCAGAAGCCCCCTTTCTCAATAAGTGGAGAGAGGGCTGGGTGGTCACTGAGCTTGTCGAATGTGGAGAGAGGCGAACGCGAATTCTGCAAAAATTGCAGTTTCACATTGAAAAGCTACACTTACAACAATAATTTTTCTTTAGCAACCGCCTTCACACGCTAAACCGCGTTAGTTCGGACGGAGGGTGCAATCCGTAACAGAGTGAGGATTGCAGTATTTTCTGACCCAGGTGTACTCACCGCAGGGCAGAAAATACCGGAACGAAGTGGAGCATGGAGGAGGAACGACCCGATAGGGGAACGCCCAAAAAATCAATATTCATTAAGGACTATTCAATTCGCAAAATCCTCATCCTCCGGCATCGGAACATTTTTACCAGATGGAAACCGATACTCCTTTTTATTCACTTTGACAATATAAGCATTATCTGACTTAACAAGCTCAAAACGGTCCTGTGGCATTTTGTTTTTTACGTAATTTATAAGCGAGATCGCTTTTTCCAGCCCATCACCTCTGCCGAAATTGATTACTTCATCGGGTTGTGCCAGACGGAACGGTTCATCATAGATTGACTCAGAGTCAAGGTCGTTGAGATAAGTGTATGTCTGATCGAGATCCAGCAGTGCCAGTTTAGTGAGCGTAACAGGGTTTCTTTCCAGAGCGGCTTTTAAAAAGGGGCGCCAGGCTATACTGCTGAGATCCCGGAATGCCGTAAACGCAAGATCAACCGTTACATTATTGTTTCGCATCGGTTTTAGTCGTTCGATTACTTCATCTGCTGATGTAACCCCATCAAGGTCAATAATGGAGTCAGGGTTCCAGGTTTTATTTGTGCATGGTAAGCGGGGATTTATTTGAGAGAACGGTTTAAGGTCCCTGAGCACTTCATCTACTTTTTCACAATCATGGTGAAGGAATGCTTTCAGCTTATCAAGAGTTGCATTATTATCATCTATAGCACCATTATGTTTGAAAAAGTTTTCGAGTTCACTCAGTAAGAGACGGTCGGGTAACGGATTAGGGTAGAACTCGTCCTCTTCGATCTCGTGAAGCAACTGGTTCTGAGTCGTGTCACCGACACGAGCTTTACTTGAATGTTCGTAATGAAATACCTTTTCCGATTCGATATATCGTGGTTTACCGCAGCAGTTATGGACAATCTGGAAACATTTCTGGAATTTTGAATTCTGTCTGAGGAAATTGGCAAGGATCTCATAGGTGATCGGCGTTTTACAGTACGAACGAAGATCATCCCGGAATTTTTTGTATGCTGACTGATTGATCGTTGCATTATCATATATCGTGTGAATGTAACCGCTTCGGTGCGAAACGATGGTGATTTTTTCATGCTCGATTGCCCTCCGCGCTTTTCCAGAAAGTTCGGTACCGTTGAACCACATGTTTTTAGTGACAATCCTTCGGTTGTTGGCAATGATCCCATTTCCAATATCAAAATATACCTGTGAATGCAGTGGCGTAGCGTAAAGATAGATATTATCAAGGGGGATATTGGCGACAACAAATGCTGCAGTCGCATACAGAGCTGCAAGTGAAACACACTCTCCGGCGCCGGTATCGTATCCCTGTTTATAACGGAATGCTTCCATTGCTTCAACAGTTTCCGTTTTCCAGTAAGGAATAATCTCAGATGTATATTTGTCCAGGCCGAAGTGCTTTCTTATGTCAATGTCAAAGTAGTACTTGTCCCCTTCATAGCCAAACAGTGCATTGCTTTCAGCAAGGATACTTTCGTTGATAAACGGATTAAAACGGTTCAACTCCTGCTGCTTGGTGGTGAGGCCCCAGGTATCAAGGTCAAGATTGAAAGTGAAATGGTCCATGATATACTGTTTGAGTCGCTGCATCCGTCGCTGAGCATTCTGTTTTTCGAGTTTGTCAAACCATTTGTCCTTTTTCCAGGTCCAGATCCGTTTTGACATCATATTTGCTAGAACAAGGGAATACATCAGTTCCGGGAAAATGAACACCTCCATATCGGAGAGTGTTACCGCAGAGGAGTACCGCTGGAGCGATTTTGGGTCATTTTTATCATACATATAGTAATATCTCCTGTTACCGACACGTAGTTGTGTCATCTTTTCTATTGAATATATTATATTCGTTTTCGGTTGAAAATTAGTGATTTGTTGAGGTAATTGCAAAACTCGTCACCAGCACCCTTCGACTCCGCTCAGGGTACGTTTTTGAGACCGTTTGTCGAGCGGAGTCGAGACAAACGTAGGGTTTTACAATTACCTCTTGCTCTTAATATAATTCCCGAGAACCGGTACAAAACTAATGAAACAGAGGGGTGTACCGATGTCCACTGTTCTCGCTTAGATGGTAAATTAATCAGAAAGAAGCAAAAATGAGAAAAACTGCTGGTATCTGTATTGGCTCGACAACTGTTCAGGCGGTCGTTGTTTCTCAAAACGATAATCAGACTGAGGTAGTATCCACATCCAGGTCGCTTCATGATGGAACTCCGGAGAAGGTTGTAAAAGAGTTATTCGGGCAGTTCCGTGATGAGAATATCACTAGTGTTGTGGTTACCGGCCGCACATTCAGGAAAAATATCCAGCTGACATCGATTTCTGAACCACTTGCCATCGAATGTGCGCTCAGACAATCCTATCCGCAGGGAGATTTCCCCGGAATCATAATCAGCTCGGGTGGAGAGACGCTGATTGCGTATTCAATCGGAAAAAACGGTGGAATTACTTCGGTTCATTCCGGCAACAAGTGTGCATCGGGGACCGGCGAGTTTTTTCTCCAGCAGATCAGACGAATGGGGCTTGAACTTGATGATGCTATTGCGCTGGCACAGGGGGGTGTTCCTCACCGTATTGCCGGACGATGCAGCGTGTTCTGTAAGAGTGACTGCACCCATGCATTGAATAAGGGTGAGAGTCGGGCTAATATTGTTGCCGGTCTTTGCCTTATGATGGCTGATAAAGTGAGTGATCTTGTGAAAAAACTGAATGTCGATTCGGCTGCATTCATCGGGGGCGGATCATTGAACACTGCTGTCAATGCGATTCTGTCTGAGCGGTTTGAACGCTTTGATATTCCACAATATTCATCATGTTTTGAAGCATATGGTGCGGCATTGTATGCACTTGAGAATGAATGTGTTGCACTTGGTATGGATGATGATGAACTGATTAAAATTGAGCACACCTCTTTTGGGCAGCATCTGCCATTGCGAAATGCGTTGCATCTTGTCGAATTCCGGGAGCAGGCGCACAGTACTGTCAGAGAGGGTGACCGGTGTGTTGTCGGGCTTGATGTCGGTTCGACAACAACGAAAGCTATACTGATGCGGGCAGGTGATGCATCGATTCTGGGATCGGTATATTTACGTACGAATGGTGATCCGGTGGAGGCATCACGGCAATGTTATAAAGAGTTATTACGACAGACGGGGAGTGTCAATTACGTTGTGGCTGGTCTCGGGGTGACCGGGTCCGGAAGGCAGATCGCGGGACTTCATGCGTTAAGTAATTGTGTTGTCAATGAAATTGTGGCTCATGCAACTGCTGCGGTGTATTTCGACAAGGAAGTAGATACCATTTTTGAGATTGGCGGCCAGGATGCTAAATATACGCTGCTGACATCGGGGATCCCTTCCGATTATGCGATGAATGAGGCTTGCAGTGCCGGTACCGGATCGTTTCTGGAGGAAGCTGCCCGCGAATCATTGAATATCACTACTGAGCAGATCGGTGAGTGTGCATTGCGGGGTGATAATCCGCCTGACTTTACCGATCAGTGTGCCGCATTTATTTCAAGCGATATTAAACTTGCCGGTCAGGAAGGTATCCAAAAGGATGATATTCTTGCCGGACTGGTATACTCGATCTGTATGAACTACCTTAACAGAGTTAAGGGGTCGAGGGCAGTCGGAAAGAAAATTTTCATGCAGGGTGGGGTGTGTTATAACAAGGCGGTGCCAGTTGCAATGGCTGCACTGATGAATGCAAAAGTGATTGTACCACCCGATCCAGGGCTCATGGGTGCCTTTGGTGTGGCACTTGAGACGGTCAACAGGCTCGAATCCGGATTGATTACAGAGGAACAATTTGATCTTAAAACACTCTCTCTTCGTGAAGCGGTCGGTAACGGGACGTTCAGGTGCAATGGCGGGGGAAGATGCGATCGTGGTTGTGAAATTAAAAGATTGAAAATCGATAACAAAAATTATCTTTTTGGCGGGATCTGTAACAGGTTTTATAACCTGCGGCTGAAAAAGTCAGTGGTGACAGAGAAGTTTGATCTCGTAGCGCTGCGTCAAAAACTGCTGTTTGAAAAGTATGGTGTAAAGCCGGTAGTTGGAGATACGCTGCCCGACAAGCCTGCGAAGACAGTGGGATTGATGAACTCTTTTATTATGCATTCGCTGTATCCTTTGTATTCAAATTTTTTCAGTCTGATGGGATTTACTATTGTCTTCGGAGATACGATCGATCAGGAGGGGATTTCCCGCAAAGAGTCGGAGTTCTGTCTTCCGGCAGAGATCGCTCACGGAAGTTTTTACACACTTCTAAAAAAGAACCCTGATTATATCTTTTTGCCACAAGTGATGCAGATACCCGTTCCTAATGTACAAACCTACAGCCGGTTATGTGTGTTTGTGCAAGGTGAACCATATTATCTGAAAACAACTTTCCGTGAGGATCTGGAACAATCTCCCGTCAATATTATCAGTCCGGTGATAAAACGTATGGAGAACGGCTATGAAGCAGCACTTGATACAATGATCGATATGGCACGGTCGATGGGGGTAGCTGAAAGTGTTGCCCGCAATGCGTATCTTCAGGCCTGTTCCCGTCAGAGGGAGTTTGAAAAAGAGTGTATCGATACCGGCAAAAAAGTGATCGAGTATCTCGAAGCCAATGATGATATTTTTGGTATTGTACTTTTTGGCAGACCTTATAATTCCTTTACCCGCGATGCAAACATGGGGATCCCGGATAAGACTGCATCACGCGGCTATTTTATAATTCCTCATGATATGTTGCCGTCATCGATGGAGAGTGTGGATTATAAAATGTTCTGGGCTAACGGTCAGAAAATAATGAAAAGTGCCTCTTATGTTGCAACGAGGAAGAACCTGTTTGGATTTTACATTACCAACTTTTCGTGTGGACCGGATTCATTTCTGCTGAATTTTTTCAGACGTGAAATGGGAGCGAAACCATCACTGACACTGGAGCTTGACCAACACACAGCTGACGCCGGTATAGACACTCGTATTGAAGCTGCGCTGGATATTATGACAGCGTATTATCGGGAGCAAAGAAAACCTGCGCAGAAAAAGTTCAGGAAAACGGAAGTGGTGTATGGAAAAAAGATTGAAATTATAGATTCCGATGGCAGGCGTTTGCCCTTGAGGCACAAAGATATTGAAATGGTATTTCCATCAATGGGTAAAAGGAATACTACAGCTGTTGCAGCAATTTACAGAGCAAATGGGATCAACGCGGTTGCACTTCCGATTTCTGACAGGGAAGTTCTTCTGACGGGGAGAAAATCCACTACATGCAAAGAGTGCCTTCCCTATATTTTGACAACAGGTGCTTTCTTAAATCATATAAGGAAAAGAAAAGAGGAAAATAAAGTAAGTCTGTTTTTTCTCCCAACAGGTGGTGGCCCTTGCAGGTTGGGTCAGTATTGTCGTGCTCTTGATCACCTTATCGAAAAAGAACAAATAAAAAATGTCGCCGTGTTTGTATTAACGGATGAGAATGGTTATGCGGGTCTGGGAAGCAGTACCTTATTACGAGCCTGGCAGGCAATTGTCACGGGAGATGTTTTTGAGCATATCCGGAGTACTGTTGCTGTTGCAGCTGAGAATCCGCAGGATGCCCTTAAAAAGGTTGAAGAGGTATGGAATGATCTATTGCTTCACTTTGAAGGAAAATATTCTATGCGCTATTCTTCATTTCTGTCAAATTGCGCACAGAAATTATCGACAATTCGATTGAAAAAACCTCATAAAGATATTCCTACGGTTTCGCTGATTGGTGAAATCTACGTCCGTCAGGATGAATTTTCGCGAAAGAATATTGTTGATTATCTGGAAAAAGAAGGTATTCGAGTGCGAATAGCTCCGGTAAGCGAGTACCTCTGTTACAGTAATTTCGTTGTAAATACCGGCCTGGGCGAAAGAGAATTTTCCTTCAAGGAAAAAATCAAGATGCGATTGACAGCAGAGGTTCAGCAGTGGTGGGAGACAAGAATAAAATCGATACTTGGCAACAGCGGGTTGTATCATCCGGAAAACATCGAGGTTGAAAAAACGATACACAGCGCGGAGCATCTGATCGACCAGAATTTCAGGGGTGAAACAATCCTGACTGTCGGACTGGGAGTTCGCGAAATACTACACGATTGCTGTGGTGTTATATCAATAGGACCATTTGGTTGCATGCCATCAAGGATGGCAGAGGCAATTCTCAAGAAGGAGTTGACCATTGAGGGTAAACTCCGTGCCGGCAGCAGCCCTGAAGAGCTTGCGGTATTTGATGGTATCAATAAGTTGCCCTTTTTAGCAATCGAAACAGATGGATCTCCGTTTCCGCAGTTAGTTGAGGCAAATATGGAAGCGTTTGTCATTCAGGCAAAGCGGGTCCATGAGCTGATGTTGGAAGCGCGACAGAAGAGATTTAGAAAACGGAATGTTTTGAAAGCGTGAGATGCGTTCGCCTCACCCCCTTGGTCCCCCTCTCCATTAGTGAATGGAGAGGGGGAAAGAAAAGACAAATGAAATAGCCCCCTTTCTCCACGAGTGGAGAGAGGGCCGGGGAGAGAGGCGAGGGAAACTAATGATAAAATAGAGTTTCTCGAAATTCGCGTTCGCCTCAACATCCAGTTCCCCCAAAAAACTGCTACAATCAATCAATTTTAAATAACCACAATTATTTACTAACCAATTACGTATTCATCTGTGATCAATATAGTTCTGTAACCTTATCAGTTGTGCCCATTGGTGAGATTCGTTTAAGCGCATCAATACAAATGTCATGCGCTTTTAAAGAGAAGGAGTAGTATGGAGAATAAGACCCGTTTCATGTTCATTCCTTTAATATTGATTATTCCTGCAACATCGTTTACTCAGATTAAAGTACTGGAAAGTACACAGGCAATAGTGCGGTTGTCCTGGGAAATTGATGGAATTGATACTGTTTCAGTAGGAAGTAGCGATCAGAAATCGGTGATGTTGTCGTTTAAGGGTCAGAATACGGTTGTGGGTTCAACGGACGATTTTATGCTGCCCGGATATTCTTTATTTACAGGAATACCGCCATCCGGAGAGGTAGATGTTTCTGTTATTGCAGATGAAGTTTATTCTATGCAGTTATCAACTGCTCCATTTGCAAAGAAGCAGAATGGTACATCAATTGTCAGACAGTCACCTGAGTTTATATCATCATGGATATCGCAACCGGTATATGAACATCTCAGGGGGATTCGTACTGCTGCGATGATTGTACGACCTGCGGTATATGATAAAGATTCACGGATATTAAGTGTAATGAAACGAGGAATAATTACCATAAAACTGCCTCCGGGAGTGCAAAGAGCAGCTATTACCGGTACATCAGAGTTCGAAACGATGTTGTCGCAGTTATTATGTAATTATCAAATAGCAGTCGGGTGGAGGAGTGTTCCGGGGGGGCTTAAAAAGAGAAAAAATAGTGAGATATTTCTTCTTGAAAATGCCAGCAAGGTTTATCACTTCAGGGTAGGGGACGGAAGTCGGGATGGCTTCAATGAAGTTACAACGCTGGAAAATGGTCTGATGAAAATTCCGGGATCATCAGTCGTTGGAGCTTTCGGAACAATGGTTCCAGTAGCGGATGTGAAACTTTACGCTTCAGTAAAAGGGGAACTTCCAGAGCGCGTATCTGAGATCGACAAACTGCCTGATGGAGTTGTTGAAATTCCACTTCTACGTATTGACAGTAACAATAACCGTATGGTTGATGCAGGGGATTTTTTTATCACTTATGTGACCGGTGCATCAGATTGGATTTTTGAAAATAACGGGTATCAAATGAATATCGACCGGTATGATGATTATCGTAATTACTGGCTCACAACGGGCAATAATGGGAGCTCTATGGGAACATTTACTCCTAAGGAGCGTGCCGATACGGTTATACACCATTTTGTTCAGCCATGTTATTTTAAGCAGAGTAATGACATTCCAAAGGAATCAGAAGGTGGATTGAAAAGAATCTGGGTTAGGTTCACCGGAAGTAAAAAGACTTTTCAACAAAAACTGGTATTTGATGGAATAGATACCACTTTGCCAGGATCGTTAAGCATCGGATACGATTTAGTACATGATGGAAAATTGGGATTTAAATTCGGCAATATTGATGATCTTACCGAACTTAATAATAGGCATTACACATTTTCTTCCTGGGGAGATACAAAAACAGAGTTTGTGTATGTTCCACAAACAGATTCATCTTATTGTGAACTATATGATATAAAGGTCAAATATTACAGGAAAATGGACATTCCTGTCCATGGCGTGCTTACAATATTTTCGATGCCGGATACATTAAACTATGCATATACAATCAGTGGTCTTGACGGTAAACTTGTTTATATTGTAAAAGTTTCTTCAAATGATGAACTGGAGCTGATTGATACTGTCAGAAACAGCAGTGATGGCACTTTCAGCTGGGTAGATAAGGGAATGACCGGTGCACGGTACATTGTTTGCAGAGAAGATAATTTGCTTCCGCTTCCCTCCCATGAAGAGTATCATAAAACGTTTAATGTACAACATGGCATTCAGGATTTACGAAATGTGTCAAACCGTACTGATTACCTGATAATAACCGATAGTACTTTTGCAGCTCCGGCAGAAACTCTGGCTGTGCACAAAATGAAGATGGGATTTAAGAATCCTGTGATTGTTGATGTTAAAGAAATTTATCGGCTGTTCAGTGGCGGAGATGTTGATCCGACAGCTGTACGAAATTTTATTCAGTATGTAAAAAAACGCTGGACCAATGGGTTTGATCTGGATTATGTTCTTCTGATGGGGAATGGACATTATGATTATAAACAAAAATTTAAAAATATCCCCATTTATATCCCTGTTTATTACAACGGCAGAGATCAATTATTTGATGACTACTTTTCTGTAACCGATCCTTACATCACATACCCTTCGCCATCTTGCGAGATTGGCCGGATTAACTGTCAGAGTGCTCGTGATGCAGCTGCTGTGGTCCATAAAATCAGGGAATATGAAGATCCTGAATTAGCAGATTTCAGCGCATGGAGGAATCGGGCACTTTTTATTGCTGATGATGATAAACAGGGGTACCTTGAGGATGGGGTGTCACCATTGCATTATGTTTCTTCTGACAGTGCATCGCAGGCGTTGAATAAAAAGTGGGGCTCTCTAGACTTGCGTAAAGTGATACTATTTGAATACGAATGGGATAGCTCCAGGCGCAAACCAGCAGCGACAAGAGCAATTGTCAATCAGATTAATAACGGGGCTGGGATAGTCAATTATTTCGGACATGGGGCTTATTATTTGTGGGCTGATGAGGAGGCTTTGAATATAAGTGATTTGGGAAAACTATATAATAAAAAGCAGTATCCTGTTATTTCGTCATTTTCGTGTTCTGTTGGTAAATTTGATCAACCGGGCGCAGAATGTCTTGCCGGAGCTCTTGTTAAGCTTGAAAGTGCAGGTGCTATAGTGAGTATCGCCAGCAGCAGAACCTCAACCGGACCCCAAAATACAGAATTTGCATTTAATTTTTACAATCAGTTAACAACTTCAAATAACCAGATACAAAGCATTGGCAGTATGGTTGTCAAAGGAAAGATAATGGCCATGGATCCTGCTAACAGGACCTATGTCCTTATGGGAGATCCCTCGATCCGATTTGTACAATCAGTAAGAAATATATCTCTTGATGTGGCAGACTCAAAAGATAGCAACTTATCGGAAATTAAATCAATGCAGTTAGTCAAAGTAAAAGGTAAAGTTCTCAGTAATAATGGAACTGTCGATAATGAATACGGAACAGATATAAAGCCAGCATATGTGCAGGTTGGACTTTTCAATCCGGATGACAGCACTTCAAGAAAGGATGGCGGGGCACCAGACAGGAGATACGTTCTTCCTGGAAGTCCAGTATTTCTTGGAAAAACCAAAGTAAATCATGGCGAGTTTGAGCAGGCTATTCTGATCCCAAGAAATGTTGCTTTTAACAAACAGGGTGTTAAATTAACCGCATTCTCCTGGTGTGATAAAAAGAACGACTGTGGCAGTGGGTTTAAAACCGGTTTTATATTTAATGGCTCGGAAGATGGAATTGCAAACGACACAACAGGACCCGCAGTTTCAGTCCAGAATTTTGAATTGAAAAATGATCAGCAATCGAATTCATCTGCTCCAGTCCTGTCGCTTCAACTCGCACTCTACGATCCAAGTGGCATAGATGTCATAGGTGCCGGTCCCGATGAGGGGCTTACGCTCGAAATTCCTGGTCTCCTTGCAAACCGAAGTATCAGTAATAATTTTCAGTTCAAAGAGGGTGACTTTAAAAGTGGTATAGTACAATTTGAAACACCACTCTCATTGGTTAGTGATGATTCATATCAGTTCGTTATTACATCACGTGACCTGTTGGGGAATCTTTCGGTGATACATTTTCCCATCGATTTAAAAAAGAGTTCCATTGCTGGAATACAACAGGAGCCAGACCTTAATCATACCTTCAATTTCCCTAATCCTGTCAGTCTTGGAAAAACAACCCGGTTCTTTTTTTTCAGGTCTGAAACAAATCAGCGCATTATTCCATATCATTACCGATTCATCATTAAAATTTATACTTTGAATGGAAAGTTAGTGAGGGTTTTTAAAGATGCCAGGCATGGGGAGGTATGGGATTGCCGTGATCAAAGGGGTAAGTTGCTGAGCCCTGACACCTATCTATATCAGATCCAGGCATATTCATATTTAAAGAAAAAAGCAATTAAGGGCAAAATCGGTAAGATTGTTATTCACCCACCAACATGAGCCGGTAATTAATAAAATAATTTAGCGCTTTAACGCGTATATTCCTTTTGAGCTGATTATCTTCAATGTATAACCATTGCAGGTAAAATATTTTTCTTGTACTAGTGCAGAAGGGTATATTTGAACTAGTATATTACCACCTGACTGTCACTATTATAACAGGTGATGATTTTATCGTTTAAGGAATAGTATGAACTGTATGTCCGTTGTAAGATTACTCTCATCAATCGTGGCAATTGCCTCAATCTCTTTTGGGCAGATAACTGTATTAGAAAGTTCTCAATCTGTGGTTCGGTTACGCTGGGAAATTACAGGAGTTGATACCTTATTACAGAGTGATGGTTCTCAGAAATCTGTTATACTTTCATTCAAAGGGCAAAATACTGTAGTCGGGGCACCTGGTGATGCAGCGCTTCCTGGCTATTCGCTTTTTACCGGAGTTGCACCTCAGGGTGAGGTGAGTGTTTCAGTTGTCCCGGAGCAGATAACATCAATGCAACTTTCTGCATCGCCGGTGTTACAGCAGCAGGGCAATAAACATATAAAACAGGTTAATCCGGAATTCATTTCTCCATGGATTTCACAGCCAGTATATGAGCAGATCAGAGGTATTCGTACTGCAGCAATGATCATTCGACCGACAGTATACGATAGAGATTCCCGTATGTTAAAAGTCATGACCCGTGGAACGATCACGATACAGTTACCCCCCGGCGTTCAGCGGGTTTCCGTAACTGGTACATCGGAATTCGAATTTATGGTTTCAAAACTTCTGTGCAATTACCCTGTTGCAAAAGGGTGGCGTCAGGCTGTGTCCGGACTTAAAAAGAAAAAGAGCAGTGATGTCTTTCCTTTGGATAATAAGAAAGTATACCATTTTACCGTTGGCGATGGCTCCGCCGGTTTCAATGAAGGGACGACGTATGAGAATGGATTGATAAAAATTCCCGGAACAGTTATAAACAATAATTTCGGGGTTGTTCCGGTATCAAAGGTCGTTCTGTATGCATCAGTGAAAGGTGAACTTCCTGAAAGGGTGCCGGAAATTGATAACTTACCGGCAGGAATTGTAGAGGTTCCGCTTCTGCGTGTTGATGTTAACAATGATGGAATGGTTGGTTCTGATGATTACTTCATTGCATATGTTACCGGTACTTCTGACTGGATATTTGAAGATGCAGATTACAAGATGGAAATCGATCGATATGATGATCAGCGTAATTACTGGCTTACAACCGGTAATAGCGGGATTTCGATGAAACAGTATAAAAATACATCAAATCCGGATACGGTCTTGAACCATTTTGTGCAACCGTCATTCTGGATCAATAATCAGGAGATGCCGGCTACAAGTGAAGGTGGGTTGGATTGGATCTGGCGTAAATTGACAGCAACTTCACCGCTTTTCTCTCAGCAGCTCACATTGCCAGGGCTGGATACAGCCTTGGCTGGTAGAATAAAAATGGTTTTTAACGATAATACGAATAGTTTCCAGATGAGTTTTGGGAGTATCATTGATAGCGCGATATCATCCGCGACAGATTGCGATGTTACATCATGGGGTGATCAAAAGGTCCGTTGTGAATTCTATCCCTACGGAGAAAAACCCCTTTGCGAAATTCGAAATATCATGGTTCATTATTACAGAAAAATGGAATTACCTCAGAGTGAAGCATTAACTGTTTTTTCCAATGCAGACACAGGCAGCTTTTCCTATTCTGTAAATGGTTTTGGTAACGATCTGGTATATGTTATCAGAATCAGTGTAGATGATCAGATTGAGCTGATTGACACGGTGAGGAACAGGGGCAACGAGCCGTATTCATGGATTGATAGTGGCGGGAGGGGCACACGGTATATCGTCTGTCGTGAACAGAGTCTGTTGCCTCTTCCTGATCATACCGAATATAAAGTTGGTTCAAGTGTATCACACAGTATTCATGATCTGAGAAATCGTGCAAATTCAACCGGTTATCTTATCATTACCCATAATGATTTTATTGCACAGGCTGAAAGCCTTGCAGTTCATAAAGAAAAAATGGGATTTTTAAAACCTGCAGTAGTTGATGTAGCAGATATATATCGGTTGTTCAGCGGAGGAAATTTTGATCCTGTAGCTATCCGCAATTTTATTGCCTATGTTAAACATGGCAGTTGGGAAGCAGGCGCAGATCTTGATTTTGTCGTACTGTTCGGCTCAGGTCATTATAATGTAAAAATGCGTGGAACTACAAAAAAGGTATATATTCCTCCCTATTATCAGGATGATGAATTGCTTCTTGAAGATTATTTTACGGTGACAGAGCCTAATTCAGTTTATGCTTTTCCAAGTTGTGCAATCGGGCGTATCACCTGTGAAAATACCAATGAAGCTGCTTCTATCGTAAGAAAGATCAAAGAGTATGAAGATCCTTCACTGGCAGATTTCAGCTCCTGGAGGAACAGAGCACTTTTTGTCGCTGATGATGATAAGCAGGGTGACGATGATGATCCAATCATTTCCATGACACCGCACCATGTTTCTTCAGATTTCGCATCAGATGCTCTGAATGAAAAGTGGGGGGCGCTTGACTTACGTAAGGTATTTCTCTATGAGTACGAATGGGACAGCTCAAAACGTAAGCCGGGTGCTACAAGAGCTATTATAAACCAGATCAATAATGGAGTTGGGTTTGTAAACTACTTCGGTCACGGATCATACTATTTGTGGGCTGATGAAGAAGCTATGAACATAAGTGATCTGGGTAAACTTTACAACAGGAAACAATATCCGCTAGTCTCCTCATTTTCCTGTTCGGTTGGAAAATTTGATCAGCCAGGTTCTGAATGCTTTTCAAGTGCAATTGTGAAAATTGAAAATGCCGGAGCAATAGCATCAATCTCCAGCAGTCGTGCATCGTATGCGAATTCAAATGAAAAATTCGCTGTGAATTTTTACAGTCAGATAATCGATTCAACTCGCCAGCTGCGCAGTATAGGAACAATGTTTACGAAGGCTAAGATTGAATTGATGAACTCATCAAACAGAACTTATGTGCTTATGGGTGATCCTTCATTATGTCTTGTTCGGGCTGTCAGAACGGTAGATGTTGGCATTACAGATACAAAAGACAGCAGCATTTCCGAAATAAAATCGATGCAGTTGGTGAAAGTTGCCGGTAAAGTACTTAACAGCTCGGGAGTTGTTGATAATGCGTATGGCAGTGATGGAAAACCTGCGTATGTTCAGATTGGCCTGTTCAATCCTTCAGACAGCGCATCACGAAAGGATGGCGGGACCAGAGAAATGAAGTATCTGCTTCCTGGCAATCCTATTTTTCTTGGAAGTACAAAAATTACTAATGGCCAGTTTGAACAGACAATCCTTATACCAAAAAAGGTTTCGTTCAATAAGCCGGATGTCAGATTGACCGCATTTTCCTGGAAGGAAGGCAGTAATGATTGCGGTAACGGGTTCCGTAAGGGGTACTCATTTCAGGGCTCTGCAGATGCTTTGATAAATGATACTACAGGACCTGCTGTTTCCATTGAAATGTACAACGACAGCAGCAGTACCTACAACTCCGAATCCGAACAAACCATGGTTTTTACCCTTTCTCTATATGATCCAAGTGGCGTTGATATTATCGGTACCGATCCCGACGAAGGATTGACGGTAGAGATTCCCGGAATTCTCGCAAAAAGGAGTATCAACAGTAATTTCCAGTTCCGTGAAGGTGATTTCAAGAACGGTACAGCGCTTGTGGAAATTCCGGTTCCGATGGTGAAAGATTCAAAGAACACACTTATTGTCACAGCGCGTGATCTACTTGGTAATCTTTCGGTAACGACATTTGCTGTTGATTTCAGCAAAGTTGCTGTCAATAATGATGAGATGGAACCAAATCTTGACAATGTATTCAATTTCCCCAATCCTGTACGCTTAGGTATGTCGACCCGATTCTTTTTCTATAAGTCTGAAGTTAACGAACGTTTCATACCCGAGCATTATCGATTTGTTTTGAAAATCTATACGCTCAATGGAAAACTTATCAGGATTTTTAAAGATGCTCAGAATGGTGTTTCCTGGGATTGCCGTGATCAGAGGGGAAGAAACCTCAGTCCGGATGTCTACCTCTATCAGGTAACTGCGTATTCATCTGTTAAAAAGAAATCGATAAAGAGCAAGATCGGAAAAGTGGTAATCCACCCTCCACGTTAAAAAAAGACGTTTCTATCTTCTAAATTGATAATGGGTTATGAAGAACTGCCGGTTATCTGACAGTTTGCAGGGAGTGAAAATGAAGAAGCTACGTCATCGACTGTTTGTGGAATTACTTGTAATTACACTATCTGCTGTTTGTATTCTCATTGTAAGTTATAGTATTGTTGAAGCGTTTACAATTGGACAGGTGGTTTTAATCTCAAACCTGGTGATATTGTCGCGGTTGAAATAGTGCGCTCACCATTAGAGGGAGAATTCATATTGCAACTGCTTACTTTTTCAAAAGGTGGTGTGCCTGTGAAGATCGTCCAGCCGTTATTTCCTTTTATTGAGGAAAACGCCCGTTTTTCACTTTGTGGATCAAATTGTGAAATAGTCTGTCGGGTACAGGATAATTTATGGGCATGTGAAATTGACAAAAATCAGATTGGTCAGGTAATTGATAATATTGTAATAAATGCAAAACAGGCTATGCTTAACGGGGGGCAAGTGGAGATTATCGCAAAAAATATTGTAGTACAGAAGTCTACACATGATGTACTCCAGCCGGGAAAAATACGTGAAAATTTCTCTTCGGGACAGTGGCCCGGGAATACCAGCTGCGATTCTCAATAAAATTTTTGATCCTTTTTTCACTACGAAAAATGAGGGTCATGGACTGGGTCTGGCAATGTGTAATTCTGTAATTCAACGACATGGAGGCTGTATTGAGGTTGAATCTGAAATTAACTGTGGTACGACATTTCATCTGTTTATCCCAGCAGATACGCATTCACATCAGCAGATAAGATCAGAAGAGGTGAGCGTACACAGTGGTAAAGGTACTGTATATGTTATGGACGATGAAGAAGTAATGAGAACTGCAATCAGTAATGTGCTATTGTCAATGGGTTATACAGTTATTGCTTGTAAAAATGGCGAAGCGATCATCGAAAATTTCATAAAAGCAGAAATCACTTTGAATGTACGGGCTTTTCTTTTTGATCTAACCATAAAGGGAGGAATCGGAGGCTTGGAAACTTTAAAAAAAATCCGGGAGCACAATACAACAATTCCGATATTTGTCACAAGCGGATATTCCGAAGATCCGATTATGGCTAATCCACAAAAATATGGTTTTATTGCAAGTATTAAAAAGCCGTTCCGAAAGTCTGAATTGATAGAGGTTCTAAACAGATTTTTAAGTACTGAACTGTAATCGCGGAACTGTTGGCAATCGCCCTGTTATTATTTGGGGGTTTAACCGGGAGGAGTACTAAGTTGATTTGTGTAATTGCGATTCAGGTTGTTTGACTGCAATTGGATAGAAAAAAGCCAGAGTTTAATCTCTGGCTTTTTAAGAAAAAACTTCAATAAATTATCACCGTAAAAGTGACAGCAGAACACCAGCAGCAACTGCAGAACCGATAACACCCGCAACATTCGGCCCCATCGCATGCATCAACAGGTAATTAGTCGGATTATATTCCTGACCAACTTTGTTTGAAACACGTGCAGCCATTGGTACGGCAGAAACACCTGCGGAACCAATAAGTGGGTTTATCGGGGTTTTTGAGAATTTATTCATTGTCTTTGCAAGAATAACTCCACCAGCAGTTCCGATACTGAATGCTATCAAACCAAGTACAATGATACCAAGGGTTTTTGGTTGTAAAAACTGTTCGTGCGAAAGCTTGCTTCCAACCGATAAGCCGAGGAATATTGTTGTGATGTTGATCAGCTCATTAGTAGCGGTTTTCGATAATCTTTCGACAACACCGCTCTCTTTAAGAAGATTACCAAACATCAATGCACCGATAAGCGGGGTAGCATCCGGTAGTAATAATATGCAGAGAGAAAGAACAACTATCGGGAAAATAATTTTCTCTCTTTTAGATACATGGCGTAGCTGTACCATCTCAATTTTCCGTTCTTTTTCGGTGGTCAGCAGCCTCATAATTGGCGGCTGGATAATGGGCACCAGAGCCATATAGGAATACGCCGCCACTGCAATTGCACCGAGCAGGTCGGGGCTTAGTTTAGATGAGAGAAAGATAGCTGTCGGACCGTCTGCTCCGCCGATAATGCCGATAGAAGCTGCATCTTTAATCGAGAATTCCAGGCCGGGAACATACTGACTGAGTGCGAGTGCACCAAGTAAGGTTCCAAATATTCCTAACTGGGCAGCACCACCAAGCAATGCTGTTTTCGGGTTTGCAATAAGTGGACCGAAATCGGTCATTGCACCTACCCCAATAAAGATTATCAGAGGGAACACACCACTATGGATACCAACTTCGTAGATCAAGCCAAGAAATCCGTGAGGTCCGGCAATCTCTGCGATTGGAATATTGGAAAGGATACCGCCAAACCCGATAGGGATCAGCAGAAGGGGTTCAAATCCCTTTTTAATTGCGAGGAACAGCAGCAAGAAACTGACCAGGATCATGATGACCTGACCAATCTTGAAATTGGCTATTCCTGTAGACATCACCAGGTTATTAATAGATTCGGTTAAATTCATTTAGTAAATCCTTTACTTATTAGTTGATCCCGATCAGTACCTGACCAGCCGTTACCTGGTCTCCCTGTTTGACCTCGATGGAGGAGATCGTACCTGAACTGGGGGAATTGACAGGGGTTTCCATTTTCATGGCTTCAAGAACGAGCAGTTCTTTTCCATTGGAAATCGAATCACCAACAGCGACACTTATACGTAAAACAAGCCCGGGGAGAGGAGCCTTGATTATTGTAGCACCTGAAGAAGCTCCTGATGCTGCAGCGGGAGCTGATACAATGCCTTCCTTGACATTGACATTGTATGTCTTACCATTAACAGTCGCATTATTTCCATCGATAGAAACGGTATACTTTTTATCGTTGATCGTGACAGTATAACCAGATGCACCAGCAGTTTTGGGTGCTTCAGTGGCAGGCTTTTCAACTTTCTTCTCATTGAGTCGAATGTTGATTTTTGCATGACCTTTAAGGAATACAATCCCTTTCTCTTTACATGCTGCAGCAATGAAAATGTTTTCATCACTCAGATCGGTAATCCCTGCATCCTGAAGCATTTTCTTTGCTGCATTGATACCTTTGGATTGATCTCTGTCGTTTATATCAAGAGGATCTTCGGTAGTTGGCTGCAGTTTGAGTTGTTCTGCTGCGATTTTGATAACTTCAGCATCGGGTGTGGTTGGAGTTTTACCAAAATAGCCGAGTACCATCTTTCCATATCCCTCAGCAATTTTTTTCCATGGGCCGAGCATCGTATTGTTGAAAGCCTGCTGGAAATAGAATTGAGAGACAGGGGTAACCGATGTACCGAAACCACCTTTACTGACCACCTCTTTCATGTTCTTGATAATCTCAGGATATTTGTCCATTTGATTATTATCCCTGAGCATCTGTGTGTTAGCTGTCAGAGCTCCACCAGGCATGGGGGAGAAGGGGATAAGTGGTTCAACCGCTTTTGCTTCAGGGGGAACGAAGTAATCTTTCATGCAATCTTTGAACACTTCTTCCGCGACCAACATTTTGTCAATGTCGATACCCAGGTCATACTCGGTGCCTCTTAATGCATGCCACATGGAGATAATATCTGGTTGACATGTTCCACCGGATACCGGTGCCATTGAAAGATCCAGTTGATCTGCACCACCGTCGAGAGCTGCTCTGTATTGGGTAATACAAGTTCCGGCTGTATCATGAGAATGGAACACGATTTTTGTTCCAGCTGGAAGCATCGCCTTTGCTTTTTTCATTGTATCATAAACGGTCTGTGGAGTTGATGTTCCGGATGCATCTTTAAAACAGACTGAATTGTATTTGATACCGGAATCGAGGATTTTACGAAGAGTTTCTTCGTAGAACTCAGGTGTGTGTGCACCGCTCATCCCTGGGGGCAGTGCCATCATAGTGACTACAACCTCATGCTGCAGGCCTGCATCAACAATACACTTTCCGGAATATATCAGATTATTGACATCGTTTAATGCATCGAAATTACGAATTGTTGTTATACCGTGTTTTTTAAATGTTACTGCATGAAGGTTTACAATATCGCGGGGTTGAGAATCAAGCGCAACAATGTTTATTCCACGAGCCAGTGTCTGAAGGTTAGCATCAGGACCAGCTGTTTTCCGGAACTGATCCATTGCAGTGAATGCATCTTCATTGCAATAGAAATAAAGACTCTGAAACATTGCGCCACCACCTGCTTCGAAATGATTTATTCCTGCAGCTTTCGCTGCCTCAATTGCAGGTAGATAATCTTTTGTGCGAACACGTGCACCGTATACCGACTGAAAACCGTCACGAAAAGCGGTCAACATCACTTTAACCTGTTTTTTTCCCATTTGAAATGCCTTCCAGATGTATAGTAAGAATTAGTTATTTAACGAACGAACGTACTGCCGCGAGTGCAATTGCGATATCCTCATGGCTTTCAACAACTGCTTTTTTAATAGCAACTTCCTTTTTCTCTTCCGGTTCCGGAATGAGCCTGGCTAATGGCTTCATCAGAGTGGCAAGCAGATTCATTATTCCTATCAGTACGAGCAGGAAAGTGAATACGACACTCATTCCAATGATCGCCAATATAAGCCCTTCAGTAATCATATTGTGACTCCTGTGGTTATAGTTTGTTTTTATTGCAGATATTCATAGTATATCTCTTTATCTGAAAATCGATGTTACACAGGAAAATGATGATGCATGTTGCAGATTGAGGATGTGACTGATGTTTTTCCCGGTTACTTAATTATATCTTTTCGGGAAGAAATTTCACCAGAAATGAGTTCCTCGACTCCGGTATCTGTTTTGATCAGTACAGTACCTCTTTCTGTAATGCCCTGAATCTTTCCGATATATATATCATTTCCCTGAATAATCTGAATCGTTTGATCTGGTTTATATAAACGATCAGAGATCATTAGTGCCAGATGTTGAAAACCATAATTAACGAACCCTGAAAAATGATCTGCAAAGTGCTTCAAAAGCTTTTCAAGCACCTCATCGATGTGTGTGCGCGTGCTGGTTTCAATTTGCAGTGATGTTGCAGCTCTGTCCAGATCTTTAAAATCGGAGGAGGGATTATTAACATTTAATCCTACCCCAAGAATGATGCTGGGGACAGTTTCCTCTATTGTGACTTCTGCAAGAATTCCACAAATTTTTCTATCATCAATAAGAATATCATTGGGCCAGCGAATACATGGTGCTAAACCGAAATCTTCCAGAACGGTTGCTGCTGACAGGGCCATAACCTGTGTTATGTTTGTCCAGCTTTGCTGTGGAATATCTGCAACTGGAATTTTCATAGAAAAAGTCAGACTGTTACCAGCAGATGATTGCCATTTACGATCAAATCTGCCTCTTCCATCAAGCTGGTTTTCGGTAATGATTACGGTAAAATCGGGGTACTTTGAGAGGTGGTTTTTGAGAAAGAGGTTGGTGGAATCGAGACATTCGAATTTGCTGATAGAGAATTTTAAAGTTTCTGCCGAAAACAGATTATGGTCATCAGTAGGCATGGTACTCTTTCTACATATTAAGATAATTTTGACATGACAAAAATAGTTATAAAATTGCCCGGAATAAAGAAAAAAAGTAAATTTTTTAATTTATTCTGAAAATTCCACAAAATCTATTAAGTTCAGTACAAAAACGTGTCGAAGCTGTATTAAATGTATATAAATTATTTAATTATAGGTAAACCGATCTTTCAATCATTACGAAATGAAGTCTCACTCCAACGCCGCGCTTGAATAGCGTTGGATAGTTGACATCATAAGTGTGCGATTCGTGTGTGTATCCAGGAAACAAAACGACAAAGTATAATCGGTTCCCTGTGAAATAAACAGAATTATGAAGTTGAGAATCAATTCCGTATATTCAGGTTTGCTTTGGTGTTTTAAACAAACCGCCAATCGACTGAACAGATGGGATCGTCAGTAGAGATGCTTATTATTCATGTGGAATATAAACACTTTGTTTAAGGTTTTGCAATAGCATTGTTTTAAATTTTTTTGAACTGTGTGCGGGACTTGCAGAAAAAATAGCTGTCAGCAGATCGGATCGTAAGTTACAATTACTCTCAGTTACAATGTCTCAGCCAGAAAACCCTTCAACTCCTGGACCTCTGAACAATTACAAAAAAAAGAGCCATGATACATCTAAGTACCATGGCTCTGGAAGTTAAACTGCTACTCAGGTATTACCAGAAATAGGCATATAGTCCGACGATAATAACAACGATGCCTGATGCACCAAGCAGAAATGTACCGTCTGTCTTAAACAGTTCAGGCTGAAATTCGTAGGCTTTGGCATCCTTTTTAACTGATACCGCATTGGTATACATAATAAGAGACAGAAATGCCAGCAGAAATGTCAGCATGAATATTGAATTAAATCCAAGGTGTACCAAACTGGCACCAAACAATGAGGTTCCCCAGATTAAGCCAGCAACGAGTGAAAGTACAGATAGTACCGCGAAGAGCATACCTGCGGCTTTGAGCTTTTTCCCATTTGCATCAGGTAACGGTTCTGTTTTAACCTGAGTTTTATCAGTCAGTGTAATCACTACAGCAGTTGTGATTAATGCCATACATACATATCCCATCCGGATAATAAATGGCAGCCCGGGTAAGGCAATTTTCATAACGATTCCCATTGGAATAGTAAGAACTGTTGTCCATAGAGCGGCTCTATTTGTTGCACGTTTCCAGAGGATTCCCATGCCAAATACCACTACAACTCCCGGATAGATAAAACCAGTGTATTCCTGGATATACTGAAAAGCCTGGTCAAGACCACCCAGAAGTGGTTTGGCGGCGAATATGGCAATAACAAGAGCTACCAGTGCTGCAATTCGACCTGTGGCTACCAGTTCTTTTTCGGTTGCATTCGGCTTAACTAATGGTTTGTAAAGATCTAACGTGAAAATTGTTGATGTTGAGTTCAGCATTGATGCCAGTGATGATACCACTGCGGCAACAAGTGCTGCAAATGCCAGACCGCGTATTCCGATAGGTGCAAAATTGCGCAACAGCCATGGATAAGCTTCATCAGCAACCTTTATCGAGCCCTGTAATCCCGAAAGGCTTGCATGGAGATCTGGATGATTGAAAAGAACATAAGCAGTGATTCCAGGCACAATAACAATGATTGGAATCAATATTTTAAGATAACCGGCAAAAATAAGCCCCCGCTTTGCTTCCTCGATACTCTTAGCTGCAAGACCTTTTTGAATAATGTATTGATTGAATCCCCAGTAGCCGATGTTGGTCAGCCACATCGCACCGAAAATAACCGCTAGTCCCGGGAGATCTTTAAAAAGGCTCTCATTAATCTTTCCATCGATGATCATATTAAAATGCAGATCATTTGGTAATTCGTGAACCTTTGACAGGACAATTCCAAAACCTTCCAATGCATTTCCATGAGCGGAAACTGCTGCCAGAGCAAAGAATGCCGTGATCAGTCCACCGCCAACAAGGAACACAACCTGAACAACATCAGTCCATGCGACAGCTTTCAATCCACCATAAATGGAATAGATACCGGCAAAGACGAGTAAACCCGGAACACCATATGCCATTGGTATTCCTAAGATCTGTTTCATTGCTATCGCTCCCAGCCATGCAACTGAGGTGAGATTAACGAAAACGTACACTAATAACCAGAAAAATGAGAAGAAAAAGCTTACACCCTGACCATAACGCTCTTTTGCTAACTGTGGCATGGTGTAAATTTTCTTTTCGATCATGTAAGGTAACAGGTATTTTGCGACTAAAATCAACGTTACAGCTGCGATCCATTCGTAAGCTGCGATTCCAAGTCCGATACGGAATCCGGAACCCGACATACCTATAAAGTGCTCAGCTGAAATGTTTGCTGCAATCAAAGATGCTCCGATTGCCCACCATGAAAGTGTTCCACCGGCAAGAAAGTAGTCTTTGGAATCTTCTTCCTTACCTTCCTTTCCCCGTGATAACCATAAACCTAGACCGACAATTACTATCGCATATAATACAAATATTGCATAGTCGATAGTTGTGAACCCTGCGTTCATGCCCTTCTCCTGTTAAAGGTAATTGTTATTTTTACGCACCAGAGGCTTCCCTTTTTACCTTCAGGTACGTATTTTTTACTTGCAAGAGTAATATAAACCATTGACTTCAATTTGCGCAACATCTGGTGGACTATTTCAGGTTCAATAATGTGTTTTTCTGAATCCGGATTTTACCACTTATCCGGATACCCATATTAAAATAAACACTCCTTTTAGGGAAATATTATTTATTATATATAGTATTTAATCACTAAAATGGCTAAATTTTCACAAAACGAATCATTGAGAATGTGATCCAGCGGTAATTCAGAGGAGTGGTTTTGATTAAATTTGTAAATAGACAATTTGTTATCTGGCATCTTTTTCTGGTGCCTGCTCTATCCTTACTCTTTGTGCTGCCAGTTTTTTCAAAGACTGCTGTGCCTGTTTTTCTCCTCACCGGACAGTCGAATATGTCTGGTTATGCTTCAGCCAACGATCTTACCGCCGATCAGAAGCAGAATGTTGAAAATGTGAAAATTTACGTTGATATGACCTGGGAGAATAACGGAAAGTTAAAAAAGTGGTTGACCCTTGGACCTGGTTTCGGAAGTTCTGCTAATAATATTGGTCCGGAACTCTACATCGGAAGAACTTTGTCAGAAAAGTTACCTGGTACAAAAATTGCACTTGTTAAGGTGTGTTGTGGATCAACATATCTTGGTAACTACGCGTCGAAAGCTAACGATTGCTGGGTGCCGCCAAGTTCTAATAACGGAAATGCCGGGCCACATTACAAACGAATGCTGAACGCTATTGATGCAGCTTTTAAAGCATTCAATTCTGCATATGATACCACAAAGTATACTCCACGGTGGGCTGGATTTGTTTGGCTTCAGGGAGAATTCGATGGCCAGATTAAGTTCCTTGCCGATGCTTACGAAGCAAATCTTACCTATCTAATTAATGATGTTCGCAAAGACCTGAAGATCAATGATCTTCCCGCCATAATTCCAATGATCGATGTTCAGGGCAGCTGGCAATACAATTCTATTGTCAGAGCGGCAGAGGTGGCGGTGACTAAGAAGCTCAAAAATGTGGATACGCTTGATACCAAGGGTTTTCCAACTGATAATGTTCATTACAAGGCTCAGGGGCAGGTCAAAATTGGGACTATAACAGCTCAGCGGTGGTTGGATATGAATTATGTCTATGACCCAAGTGTTGGTATCGATATGAACAACAAATTGCCAACTGCTATTTCTCTGCACACAAGTCAGACACCGGACGGTAATATGATTGACTTATCGGGAAGAAAAATTTCTGCTATTCAGGGTACATCTCCGGGCAATATATTATCCAGCAGAAGTGTTTATATTGTTACAAAAAATGAACATGGATCTGAAGGAACAAGAATTCTTAAAATGGATAAGTGAATTATATCCAATAAGATAGTAATGATTCTGCTTACATTTGTGATATTGAATACCTGATCATTTCCGTAAATTGTGTCGACTTTCACCCACAATACTGACTGCTGCTGTTCTGAATTCCATTGTTCAATTTGATATGGTAAAGAGCGATTACCTGAGGTGGTGAATCGCAGATCCGATCATCAAGTCGTGCTTCAGTGAAATCGAATACCCTTATTGATGATTTAGGTCGCCCCATGATACTAAAATACCTTGTTCCGGATTTAAAACGAAAACACGTAGAAATATACTACAACCTAAACTCGGCGATAGC
>JBNKZD010000099.1:0-12001 GCA_050301235.1 Chitinispirillaceae bacterium
TCTTGCAAAATAACTGAATGCCGCATGAAACGTAATGATATCCCGGTTGGGGAGGTTTTTAAGCAGTGTATCGAGTTCTGTTTGAAGCTGCTTTATTTCCTGCGAATATGTTTCCATATTCTGACGGTACAAACCTGCATGTGCTGTATCCCATAGTGCAAGTCCATTTCCAATAGTTTGTATCTGGATAAGGTACTGTGCAGGGCTCAACCACACATGTGGATTGACATCACTATGGTGATGCTCGTCCTCATCCTTAACCTCATCCTGCTCTTCTTCATTGTGCAGAAGATTGCATTTTGAGGATGCATCGATAAGTCTGAATCTGCCATTTTCATGAATAATTTTATCTATAAATGGTTCCATCCCGGCACCATTGATTATTATGCAGTCAGCTTTTTCAATTTTACCCATATCAACAGGCGTCAGCTGGTAATTATGGAGGCAGCCGGTTCCTGGAGGCGTCAGCATCGATAAGTTCAGATCCGGAACATTTTTAACTAAATGCAATGCGATAATTTCAACCGGATAAAATGATGTAACGATCTGCTTCTTTTTTGTAACTTTTGTGTTTTGATTCGAACAACCAGTAATTGCAAGTATTGCTGCCATGTGAAAGAGTGCTAGTATACATTTAATAATTTTCATGAGTTATTCCTGACTCGATTGTTTACATTGAGAACAGAGCCCATCGATATATAGCGCATGATGTTCCACAACTGCATCAAGTTCGGTTTCTATATGATGCTGAATTTCATGAAATGTACAGATCGATACTTCTTTGACAGTTCTACAACATTTACAGATAAAATGGTGATGGTGAGAATTGTGAGTCGATCTGCAGAGGAAATAAAAAACCTGCCGTTCATCATTTTTAAAGGAAAGAATTATTCCAGTTTGCTCAAGCCGTTCAAGAATCCGGTAAATCGTTGGAAACCCCAGAACAATTTGTTTCTTTCCAAGTTCGTCCTGGATCTCCTGCACAGACAGGTATTGCGCCGTTTCATCAAAAAGACAGAGCATCGCGCGAATATTCGGGGTGATTTTAAACCCATTTGAGCGCAATTTCTGAATTAGATGTTCCATAAATATCAGCCCCAAACGAAAACTGTTTTCGTTTAAAATATAACATTACCAGATAAATGCAAGTAGTTTGCGTTGCCGGGAGTAGGTTTAGAGGTTCGTTCAGCCTTATTTCCAGCACTCTTTTTTATATGGACGCCCGGGCGATTTGGTGGTGGGGCTCAGGCCACCATTACAGCGTTCAACTTCAGGTTTGCCCGCACCCAGAAACATTTGGTGTCGTCGGAGGGGTGTTGGACCGCACTTGCGGCCCATTCCTAAACTAACATTAATAAAAATCGTTTTCTGTTAGAAAACAATTAATATTTAGTTCTTATTATAAATAAAAAATTAATTAACAAAATTTCGCCGCCCTACTGGTCAGCTTGTTTTGAATTTATTTTGCGCGCTTTTCTCATTCGTCCTTATTTTATCAAGAATGACATTCCCTAAATAATTCAAGATATCCGAGAATATCACCATTTTCATAATATGTTTTTTCATTTTCAAGAGACTTACCACATTGAGAGCAAGTGCGTTGATTACTTTCAAATTTTTCAGAACAATTCGCACATTTTAAAGGAATTGAGCCGTTATCAAGTATACCGTTCTCATCCGCAATTCTTGTTACTTTTACAATTATAGCTTCCATGTCTTTATGTATAGTTTTAAACTTATCCAATGTTTTGTTGTTAATGTCAAGCACATATTTATAGGATGAAAAAGAACTTTTGCCTATCAATATTAACCTGGGAACACTTTCAACCAATGATATTTTTGCTATAACTTTTGTGAAACCTATATGAGATTTTCCAATTATACCGTAATCCCTAATATTATTATCATTTGATAACAATTCTTTAATCCAATTTAATATTTTCATACACTAATTTCTAATTCAATAATTCTAAGCTATAGCATTTCTTAGTTAGCGTGGGACGGCCAATTACTCAACCGCCCCGCAACAGACCTGTGCTGAGCCTGTCGTACGGAATTTCTTGCACCAGAATTCATACATTCCTCCCTGTATGGTTAATACATGTACAGTATCATTATTTACTTTAAAGCAGCTTCTGCTTCAGCTAACGTTTTTACGTTAACCATTTAAATTCCTCCAACGACATTTTTCTGCCAGCTTGAGGTGCTGAGCGATGCAATTGTGCTCGCAGGAATCACTGTTATAATTGCTTTGAGCCCATATTGGCTTAATACTGGCACCCAGGTGCCAAACCACGCCAGAACATCCTGCGACAACGCGCTTTTGACGTTTCAGCAATGTAACTGTAACACTTGTGTATTTTGGCTGTCATCCAAAGCCTTTTTGTGCGCCTCTTGTATCTCCTTCAGAGTAACGCCGAAATTCGCCCAATCAAACAGTATGTAGTTCTTCTCGGGATTATGTGATACAGTAAGATATCCGGTTTTTTGATAAATACCACTCATTGTGAATTGTATGACAGAAATGAAGTTGTTACAGGCATTGTTAATTAAACATTACCCTGGTCAGGTAAAAGGTATCATTATTTATTCTCCCTGCAGTATTTTGAGACATTTCGTGGATAACTTATTATATGCCTGCTTTTTATTTTTAGCAATAATTTTTTGCCCGGCAACCGGGCAGGTGTTTTCTGCGAATCGGGTTGGAACATGGCATGATGTCCTCCTGGTTTGCAGTTGAAACCGGAGGAGAAAATCAAGTATTGTGCCAGTATCGGAAAGGTGAGATATGGAAATGGTGAATTAAAGTTACACCTGAATCCGTGAGATCTTTTGCCATTTTTGACAAAGGCATTAACTAGAATAGCATTATTAGGGACATACCATCTCGAATAAAATTTCTGAAGCAAAGCAGCGTCTGTATTATTAAATGAACTATCCGTTCCAAGTGCATCATGAGAATATGGTGTACCAGAAAACATCAACTGATACATTCTGGTAAAAAGAAGGTAGCAACGCCCCGGAAACATTTGCAAGTACAAAAAACTAATCTGAATTAATATCTCTCGCAATCCCATTCAACACCACATTCTCCTCCACAAAATCATCACAGTGCGAGCAGGCTGAGGGAATATTCCCGGATGCAATACTCATCCGTATTTTCCGCATGGCCCCACTATTCCGGAGCTGTTCGATTGTTGCATTTGGCAATATTCCCAGCGAGGGTATCTTTTGTCTCATCATACAGCAGGGATACACATTTCCAGATGGCTCAATGAACAGATGTAGCCAGGGCACAAAGCAGGTCATTTTCTGGTGATATTTACAGCCGTATTCCCCGTGTGCGGTTTGTTTGAATGTTGCAGAGTCGGTCCCAAAGGGATTTCTTCGCAGTAAGGTCCAGTTTCGTGATTGTTCGGAGAGCTTTTGGGCCATTTCCGGGCGAAGGCGTAGTTTTTTATCTGTTGAATCAACGGGAAGAAGATTCCAGACTGGTGGTTTGGGGAGTTGTAACAATAACTCGTGTATTGAGCCAATCTCTTCTGCATTGAACCGAGTGACAACCGTATTAACAGATAAACGTATGCGTGGTGCTTTTCTGCCAAGCAATTGAAGTGTTTTACAGGTGGCTTTGAATGCACCTTTTTTATTGCGCAGATGATCATGTGTTTTACTCGCAGCTCCATCGAGCGATACGCAAACCCCGTGAATTCCGATATCAGCAAGCGGAACTATTTTTTCTTTGTTCAGCAGTGTTCCATTGGTGGTACAGTTTACCTGCAATCCCATGGAGCAGGCATCACTAAGGATCTCTATAATGTCCGGATGTAAAAAAATCTCACCACCGGAAAAATGGATTTTTTGTAACCCGGCAGCGTGTAGTTTGCGTAGTATTATTTGGACAGTATCACGTGACAATATGTCGTTGTTTTTGAGTCGATTACAAAAAACACAGGAAAGATTACATCCCCATAAAAGCTTGATTTTTGCTGAGAGAAGCGGAGGTTGTACAAACGGGTCGATGGGGATAGTGCGAAGTTGCTCTACCAGATCAGGGTTCATTGCACAGATCTTTTTCAGGTCCATTCTGTGTTTCCCCGAAGTGCTGAAGCGCGCCTGAACTGGTTATCGAAACGACGTTCAAAGGGAATATAGTAATGTTTTACCCCGCTGGCACGCACCTGTCGTACTGTGTTAAAACCGCAACCGGAAACAACACAATCCATAAACGGGAAGTAGGGATACACCGGCCAGATTTTGACATGCAAAATATCATCCGCAATACCGTCAGGGGAACTGGGAGAAGCGAGAATAAACTGTGGCGCAACGTGATCAAATCGTGCCCGTTCCTGAGCATACTCGACAAGTGTACGAACCTCTTTGTCACTGCCTGCATGGACAATGAGCCAGGCTGTGGAAAAATCTTCAAGTATCTGACGCAACAGGTGATCATTGACTGATAATGAAACTGGTGGATCACACAGATCAAGAAACTCTATAGAGTCTGAGCGCTGCGATAAAAACGTGAACTGCTCCTCAGGAAGTTCCTCAACAAACCGGACAGTCTCAAAGTGAATCTGAGAATTACTCAATTGTGAGAGAATCGTAAAATCTTTAAGTGATCGGGCAATGTGAATAGACTGTTTTTCTTTCCAGAACGATAGGTCCTTCAGTTCACCAGTGATACCTGCTGGAAAAGTGTCGATTATTACCCTATCATACGTTAAGTCCAGGAGTGTCCTGATAATCCACTCTACCCCCCGGTGCACATCTGTTCTGCAATCTTGAGGCATAACCAGTAGTGTAATATTCTGCGGAAGCCGGGCCTCTTCAGGTAGCGGTAGTGAAGAAATAACGGTAACCGGTTCAGAAATACTCAACGTATGCATTACTGCACAGGCTCGGGTTACATGTCCCAGGCCGCCTCCTACTGCATAGTAAAGAACCATGCTTCTTATTTCCTCTCAATCAACAGTTCAGCCATGAGCACGTAACGTTCGGTTTCCGGAATGGAGGTTGCCAGCAACAGGGGAAACGCTGATGAAAGAGGAGCGTCTTTGATTTTAAACCTGGTAATCTCTGATGAGTCCTTAACCTTTGTCATATTCTTATCTGAATAGAATCTGGCCTTTCCCAGTTCGGCTCCCCCATAAACCAGTTTGATTTTATCATCTTTAAACTTGAGCTCGATGGGATTATTTCCCTCTTCATTGTCAGAAATTTTGATTTTATCATCTTTATATTTCACTTTCCATTTCAATGTTCCATCAGGGCTTTTAAGCTTGAAGCCGTCATTCAGGAATTTGATTTCAAGTATACTCCCTGAAGACGTATTGCTGTGGTATTTCCACTTGTCTCCCTTTTGTTCTCCATAGATGATCGATTCGCCGAATTCAATTTTATCCCTGCCATTTGCCAGCTTGAATGTCACGATTTTCTGACCGGTGGTGTCTTTGATTTTGATAACTTTTCCCCATTGATCTGAGGACACATCAGTGGTTTTCTGAGCAGTAACAGCATCTGATTTTTGAACCGATTGTTCATGTTTTGCGCTGCCCGAGTTGCTGCATGAAACAAGTGTCGTCAGAAATGCGACCCATGTGCATAAAAAAAGTTTCTTTTTCATCGGTTTCTCCATCAATGCATGTCAGCGGTAAACAGTTCGATATACCGTTGTGTTTCTTTTTCCTGGTTGAAATCACGACAAATGATCTCTTTGAATTTTGTACCCTTACGGGTTCGTTCCTCTAAAGAGGCACATAGTGCGCGACCAATTGCCTCGCTGCAATGAGACCTGTTTCCAGGTGTAAAATAAAAGCCGGTTTCACCGGAATCACCAATATCAAGCATTCCGCCTGTACAGGATGCTATAAGCGGTATTCCCAGCGCACCAGCCTCCAGCATGACATTTGGCATTCCATCATAATACGAGGGAAGTGCAATATAATCACAGGCCGCATACCAGGATAATAATGAGGCCCGTTCCATAAATGGCAACAACGTATAGTGAACCGAGGGATGAGCATCGAGCCAGTCTGTGATACTCTGATGACATTCTCCAATCAAAAGCAGATGGATTGAATCAGCAGCTCCGGTAAGAAGCAGCGATTCAAGAAAAAATTCGATCCCCTTTTTGGGCTTGAGATGACCGAATATCCCGATGACCATGCTACCTTCTGGAACAGTCGTTTTTCGCCAGGACACTGCCGCTTCTCTTTCGAATCGTGTCGGATTCCATTGTGCAGTTTCTATACCGTTTGGCGTATAGTGTACATGCATGTCTGCAAACAGACTTCTGATTTTTTCCACCTTTTCACGGGTAACAGCACCAACCCATTTGGAATACCGTATAGCCCGCTCCAGAACAGGAAACCGCCGATCTGTAAATATGGCGGAATCAAAATCATTTCCTCGAATAAGGGTTACCAGCGCAGTTTTGAGCCAGGCACTGAATACCGGACCGGCAAGCATGGAAATCTGACCGCCAAAGATGACTACACCTGTATACTGTGTCTGTTGCCATTTCTCAGACCACATACTCCATATCCGGTTGAGATCATGCGGGACATTTTCCCCGACAAAGCAACTGTACTGAGACCCGTTGTGCTTGACTGAAACGGTATCATCTGCAGAACCTCTTCTGAAATGCACCAGATCAACACAAGCCCCAGCACGGCGAAGGTGATACACAATGCGATCACAGGATTGCGCCATTCCCCCGTGACCGGGGAAATAGTTATCTGTCAGCCATAGAAGGCGAAGATTGTCTGTGGTATTTAGAGCCATTTGGTGCTTTTAGGCCGCCGCTGGTTGTGAGAACCGATTGTATGCTTCACCAATGAGCGCTATCAGGTTCTGAAAGATGAAATAATAATTGTCATTGATGTCACAAATCGGTTTTTTCAAAACGACAGTTTGACGTTTTTCACCACGCTTGATGGTACAGTGACTGTCAGGCGTACTGTTGCCAGCATCACAGGCAAGTGCAAGCCTGACTCTGATAAATGACTTTGCCTTCGTTTTATATTTTGTCTTAATTTTGCCACTTCTGCCCCGTTTGGTGATCGTTCTCTTACGGGTAAAGGTAATCACTTCACACTGCAGTTTTCCCTTATCCGGAAGCTCCATTGTTGCATTGAACCAGGGATCTGTATAAAAGGAGTCTTTTATTTTTGGGTAGGAAAAAAAGGAACTTTTATTAGATGTGGTTCTGGTTAGTTTCTCATCTCCGTGCACTCCACGAAGATCGATTTTCAAATGCATTGCACCGTTCGGTTCCATATCCTCATGAGCTACTGAGACAAAGGGTACAATCAGTTGATTGAATGAATCGGGTAGATCAAACCGCTTCATTTTGATAAAACGAACACCACATACCACTGCAGCGACAATAAAAAACAGAAAAGCCAATACAAAGAGAAATCCCACAAACGGTATGGCTGAGAAAAGAAGGGACGCAAAAGCCAGTCCGATGAACTTCCATATCCATTTTTTGAAACAGCTTCGCAGGGAATCTCCAAATATGTCAAATGATCCAAAGCTTTTAACCAGGTTTTTAAGATTTGACACAGTATCCTGCTCATCATAGAGTTTGGTAACAAGTAATTGCTGCTGATTCGGGGTAAACTTTTTCAGTTCCTGCTGTATCTCACGGTACTTCTTGAAGCAATCACGAATGCTCATTTTTTTCTGTATTTCCATAAGGTATTCCTTTATTTCAGAATGTATGAATGCATCTGATTATATGCAAATAGTTGATGGTTAAGAATCGAGAAAATCGGTATCTTCATCATCTCTATCCATTTCCATCATCTGAGGATCTTGATTGTTGAAAACCTGGTAATCATAGTTATCGTAATAATTGTCATAGTAACCCCCGGTATAAATCGGATGATACGAATTATAATAGTAACTGCGATACAGATACGGCGCAGCCTCATTGTCTTTCCAGACAGCGCTCTCAGGCGTTTTTTTTGTTTTTTTATTTTTTTTGCCGGAGTGGCAGTCATGGCACACAATCTGGCCATTTACAAGTTGGTAATGATCCGGACACACAATCCGCCCGCACACTGAACAGGGATTATCTGCACGATTTGTACAGTCCCGTAAAACAAAAAAACCTTTTTTCAACTGGCATTTATTCATGCGTAATTTCCTTCCGTTAACGCTGGTACCGATGTGTCTCATCTACACGTATCAGCACACAGCTTATTATAAACGTTGGACAATTTTTCCAAAGAATGTTGCCATGTCAATTTCTGACGAATTTTCTCTTGAGCCTTCTCTCCCATGGTTGAAACTGCATCAGGATATTCCAGCAGAACCCGAATCCCGCGCGCCAGTGCCTCGGGACGATCGGGACGCACCAGATACCCATCCTCACCATCAGTAATAATTTCCCGAATGCATGGAAGATCCGATGCAATGACCGGAGTTGCACCGGCCATGGATTCGATAATTTTCAAGGGACAGCATCCCTGAACAAGATTTCGGGAGCATTCTGTCAGTGGAGCTACACTCAGACGTGCATGCGCAATCCAGTTTGCCAGCTCCGAATGCGGTATCCGGTGATGCCAGATAACGCGATCGTCAAACCCCTGCTTTTGAATGTATTTGTAAAATGGTTTGCACATTCTGCTGGAACTTCCGGTAATGATTACCAGTTGCAGATCACTGAGATCCTCCAGAAGTTCGAAAGCCTTTAAAAGAATATCGATACCCTGCCATGGTTGTAATGCACCAAAATATAGTATATAGTTTGGTGGTGTAGTTTCGGGGCGAGGGGATACTGGTGGAATATCTGCCCCATTTTGAATGACAGTTATTTTTTCATCCTTCACGCCACGGGTAAGCAGATGTTCACGAATGACATTTGATACGGTTATTATGGCATCGCTGCGCTCAAGACACCGATCTTCCAAAACCCTGATTTTTAACAGAAGCGACTCACCGATATTCGGATACCTGTAGAGAAGCTCGATCGATGGCAGCCCATTTACTTCATATACACGTTTGCAGTGGAGATCCTGATGTTCAATTATTGGTATACCCGACCAGGGATCACGAAAATGAGCTATCTGTAAGGTCTCCTGTACCTGCGACAGGATTCCTTCCAGTGCGTGACCAAATACCACGGTTCGTTCCAGAAAATTAGAAATTTGCTCTGTGAACCGGACAATTTCTACATTTTGTTCCTTTTGATAGGAAGGAAGCCCGTTACCACCAAGGGTATAGAGAACACCGCTGCCAAACTGGTTAAACAGTGCTGGAGCGAACTGACTGATATGTACTGCTGCACCTTTTGCCGATGGGAATTGATCGAAGGCCGCAAACAGTGCGGATGGTTTTCCGGTAAGACAGGGGATAGAGATACCGTGGGAAGTGGTTTGGGAAACAGTATCGGGAGTATTGATAAAAGTCAAAATGCGTCTTTGCTAAAGCTAAGCTCTAATTTGAAATAATTATAATATGATTTTCAAGGTTGATCAAGTTACAGCTATTATACTGAACAGCTAACCTGTTAAAATAGTTTTTTATTATGATATATGACTCGATCTTAAGCTTAATTTTAAATTACATTGTGCCAAAAAACAGTCAAATTATTAAATTAATGTATATTCGGGTCATGGCGTTTTAACGCAAGTTTATCAGTGATGTAAAATCAGAGGCATGTTTGCTCGAAGCCTGCACTGAGCTCGGTCGAAGTGAACCCGTAGTACAGTTTTGGCTCATTGATCTTTGGCTCAGCTTTTTCGGGAGGAGGCGGTCGAGGCGGCACTTCTTTCCATAAACCGCAGTGTCGTAATATTTTCTCTATTACTTCCGGTTGATGTTGCTCGATAAAGCTGATAATCTTCATCGTTCCACCACAGTTGTCAGCTTCGCTTCTGTTGCGTAAGGAGTACCGGCGTCAAAGTACGCCGTTTTTATAATAGTTATTGCGCGGTCGGGCACTTTAGCGGATCGACCTCTTATACAGCTTTAATGAGTGCAGCCCAAGTTAGGAGCAGATGCTGTGAAGTTTCGAAAAAAATCGATATATTTCAGCTTATAGATAAGCTGAAGGAAGAAATATGATGCGAAAGCGGTTAAAAAAATGTTTCGGGTGGTCTCTGTTAATTCTTTGATTCATAATGAGATAGAACTTTCCGCTGTTTATGTATACACAAATAAACAACCGACACACCGTAATACTGTTTGCAATTTTTGTTTTAATAAACTATACTTAAAAACTTATTGTGTTCATATTATGCACTGTAAAGTAAATCTTTTTAATAAATAATAAACAACGGGAGTCGCAAATGCGTAAAATTATTGTACCTTTTCTGGCTGCAGCATTTATGTTAACAGGATGCTCCAAAGATGCGTCAGTAAAATCATCTCTGGATAAAATCACAGCTAAAATCAATGCAGCAAAGACAGCGGGAAAACCTCTCCCCAAACGGGCGGAACTGGATACAACAGCAGCATATACAATTACAAATTACCAAAAGATGCCAATTGCAAATGTTAAAGAGTTTGGACAGGTTCTCATGGGTAATCTTCAGATTTATGTTGCAGCAGGAAATGAATACGTTGACGAAGCAGTCTTCCAGACAGCCTTCACCACCCAGGTATTTGAAACTCTCTATATGAAAAGTATCACGATGGATATGCCTGAAGCAGACAGACTACAGTTTGAAGCAGCAGTTTGTTCGATTATGCAAAATACACTTTTATTGACAACTTCCGAAAAACCAAAAACAACTATTGAACAGAAACAGGAACTGGTAAATACTGCTTATACGGCTATGGATGTTATTTGGCCGAAGTTATCTCCAAAAAATAGACAAATACTTCTAAATGCGGCATCCAGAGTCAAGAATGCAAACTTTAACGAAGCAATGACTGCTCAATCAGAAGAGTTTATAAAAAAACACTCTTAAAAGATATTCGGCAGGAATGTCTCCTGCCGTTTTCTCCCCTGGAGATAGATCGTGGTAACAGAAGATGAATTGGGGTATTGGGACGTAGTAAAACCTTCAAAACGCTGAATATCAGCTGTATAAAGTCCCTCTCGGCGTAGTATCTCTGATTTTGTGGTCTTGTTTTGTTTGATCTCTTCAATGATGGCATATTTCTTCTCTGCTGAGATTTTATTTCTCTTACGAGTATCGTTCTGCATTTTTATTGGTCTTTCTCCGCCCGTTTGTACCAGGGAAACTCCGGTCGGCCGTACGGCCTCCCTACGTTTCCCTGGTACACTTCTGTGTATAGTTAGATTCTATCTGCTAAAATCTAGTATATTTCTTCAGAGAAAAGCGACACTAATTAAAAAGCGGAGGGGTTGTTTTGATTGTTTTTCAAATTAATTAGTAATTCTACGCTGCTGATTCCTAATAATATAATAGCTATTATCCATAAAAATATTTTACCTTGTAATGCCAATATTAAATCACCAAATAAAAGCCAAAATATTAATACAATTCCGCCACACAAATTAATACAAATAGCACCGATTATTCCTAAACCGACAGATCTACTTTTTTCTTTACGAAATGCTTCAATTATTAATGCGAGCGTTATTCCGATAAAGATTCCACCTAATATATTGGGATAAAAATTAGTGTCAGAAGATGGGACACCTAATAAATTTGAAACAAAAGGAAATAATAACAATAATATTCCTAAAATTAAATTGATTACTGCATCTACTAATAGAGTTATCCTTTTCTTCATTCTTATCACCCCCTAAAAAATTGTTCAAAATGACGCATAACTGGCTGCGACACGCACCTGCTGTACCAAGAGTAAAGTGTAACGCAGTGGAACTTTAATCTTGGTATGGCAGGTTGTCGCTGGGCGTCTTTTACTGGGCGTTACCAGTCTTTCCTCTGTTGGGTCTCACACAGAATTCCGGAATATAGCTCCTGAAATCCCACGCAAAATTCTCTTCCTGAGTTAAAAAATAAATAGTGGCGGGTGATAGTCTGTTTTATTTTCCTCGGTCCCAAAAAACAAA
>JBNKZD010000100.1:0-25444 GCA_050301235.1 Chitinispirillaceae bacterium
TATATTCACGAGAACGTTCATAGCAGTGTTTCGGTCGGGCAAACTGTCCAGATCCATTCTCTTTCTGATAATTTTAATTCCACTGGAGAAGTTGTTGGCGTTGGTTCCCGAATTGTAGAGTATCCGTTAAGATTAAGGAAACATCAGGATATAGTGATGTGGGGGAAAGAGGTTTTAATCAGAATCCCTGATGATAACAAATTTTTATTAGGTGAAAAGGTAGTGATTTCTGTTCCCTATGGAGAAACAGGTAATTTTTTCAAATTATTTGTTTCAAAACTTTTAAGTGGTGTGGCTCAGGCTGCAACCCGAAACTCTGAGCAGCATCAGTCGGTTAAGGGGAATTCAACCAATATTGAAGCTTCAGGTGTTGTATTCCTGAATGATTTGAATAAATATCTGGTAGTCAGTGATGAAACCGAGAAAAAGAAACCGATACTGTTTTTATATGATGTCAAAGGAACATTGATAAAAGAGGTTACAATCGGGGGGCTTCAATCGATAAATGATATGGAATCGATTACTGAAGGCGACGACGGGAAGTTATATATTGCTTCTTCACAAAGTATGAATAAAAAAGGGACTCGTGCTGACAATCGCAAGCTGCTGATCAGGGTAAAACGTATCGGTGATACTCTGGTACTTGATGGAGAAATCGATCTGTTTGATACGTTGTTGAATGCTGCTCGAAACGGGAATGAAGATTGGGCTGTATTTATTCGTCAGGCTGCGAATGAGAATTCAATCGATATCGAAGGCATGTTCTTTAAGAATGGGTCACTCTTCCTTGGATTCAAACAGCCGCTTTTAGAGAACAATGCTGTAATCCTTCAAATACGGGATATAAATTCAGTATTCGATAAAAAGAGCATTACCAGCGGTTCTGTCAATATATGGAGAAAAATTGTAATTAATGACAAAGAAAATGGCGTTTATTGTGGTATTTCTGATATGATCCTTGAAGATGATAAACTGTATATTCTTACCTGTGCCGAAAAAAACACCCACCCATTAAATAATGGCGCAGTATGGATATACGATACTTTATCGGGGCAGCTTTCCAGATTACAACGATTTCAGGGACAGCGACCCGAGGGAATAGCTCACAACAGAAAAACACGTGAATTCTTTATCTGTTTTGATGGAGGTAATGAAATGCCCTTCCAGTTTACTACATTAAAGGATGTTATACAATGAAGGTATCTATTACTTTCCTTATAATATTTATAGTAATATTTTCTTCAGCAGAACCGGTAAAATTACAGAAATTGCTCGTGACTGCAAAGAAGTCGGTTGATGTCACAATTGAGCAGGAAAAGTCAGACTATCTTAAACATACCGGAACATTTTTCCCCCTTATCCGTGATGCTGAGCTTAGAGTGGGCAGTAAATTTTCAGCGATTAACCGTCTCGAGTATTCCGTTCGGGTACAACCGGTCGGTTTTGGGCAAACAAGAAGTACAAAGATGATGATGAATGCATTGTCTGAACAGGCTTCTGAAGCAAAACAGTTGCGTTTGAACGAAGCACTAATTGACCGTTACGAAATTGGACTGAAATATCTTGAATACTCACGTACCTATGAACTGCAGGAACAATTGCTGGTTGTATATGAAGACAGAATAAAGGTACTTGAAAAAAAAGTTTTCAGTAACAGTGCAGATCTGAGTATGGTTATAGATGCCGAAGATGCTCTTACCAAATTAAAATCAGATCATATCGAACTGGGAAGAGAGATTCGAGTCCTTCAGAATAAAATAGCCTCATTGCTTCGCGATAAACAGTTTTCGGGAATTGATACTTCAGGGTTTAAGAGCGTTTCGCTTTTAGCGGCAGAAGTGGATACTATGGTTCTTGTACCCGATACCAATAACGTCTATATGAATTATTACCGGGCAGTATTTAAATTGACAAAGTGTCGATACGAGCTGGAACGTGCTGAAAGTCGGCAGTACATCCCTTTTATGGATTTTTCATTTGATCAGGACGAAAGCGTCGACCAGATGATGAGGAAAAACGACTCAAAAAGCTGGGATTTTAAAAAAGCTTACGCGATTAAAATTGGATTGAAAATCCCTTTTTTCAACTATGATCGTCAGACAATCGCCAGAAGAAAGATTGAATTCCTTTCTGACAAAGAATCCTATGAAAAAGCCCGAATCGAGATGGAAGATCAGATGTATAAAGACATTGAAGACATAAAGGCATTGAACGCTTTATACAAGCATCTTCAGAAGCGGGAACTTGAGGTTGATGCTGAAGCATCACTGAAAAAATATTTGCAGATGAGCGGTGTTGATCCGTCTATGGTACTCTCGATAAAGGAGAGTGTGCTGAAAAACAGTATCAAATTGGAAAACGTAAAATTCAGCCTGATGCGCAATTACATCCGGGTACTTAACCTCAGTGGCAAATTGTTGGAACAGCCTTTACGGAATTGTATATCTTCAAATAGTGAGCTTTTAGAGTGACAACTGTGGCATCTGAAGAGACACTGGTTGCCAGATCGGGCAAACCTGATGAAGTAAAGGTGGAAAGACAGTTTTCATCAAAAACACCACAGGTTCTTGAACGATTTGAACTGAAATATACCATTCCATGGGAAATGGTCGGACCTGTAAGCAGGTTTATCGAACCATATTGTTCTCTCGATGAATACTCAGAGTTTTCTCCTGATCGATTTTACATTGTGAACAGCCTCTATTTCGATTCACCACAGTTTCATTTTTTAAAGAATAAAGAAAATGGGTGTCTTGAACGTTTTAATATGAGAATTCGTTCCTATGGTGCAGAACCCGGGCCGCCGTATTTTTTAGAAATTAAACACAAAAGAAGAGATATTATAAAAAAATACCGGGGAAAGACATTTGAAACGGATATAAAAAGTATTGTAGATGTTAAGCACATATTTCCGGATGGCAAAAAGCACATTGATAAGAATGAAAAGAATCTTAATTTTTTTCGACGTTTGCATTATGTGTATGGTGCTGAACCAAAAGTGCTGGTACAATATAGAAGAAAAGCGTACTTTTCAAATTATGATGAGTATGCTCGAGTGACTTTTGATATCGGATTACGTTCGATGGAAGCTACCGACAGCTATCTGCCACATCCTGTCGAACATCAGATGCTTCACGCGGATTATGAGAATGTATTTGATACCGGTACCAATGTAATTCTCGAATTAAAATGTTATACAGCTTTTGTACCGTTATGGATGATGGATCTGATCAGAACATTTAACCTGAAACAACGCGGTTTTTCCAAATATCAGACTTGTTTAAATAAAGTGTTTGAGAGATACAATTGTTTGAGCTATATGAATATGTCAAATGTTCCCGGGGAGTTCCTTCGGGATACAGAGGAGGATTGAATGTCAAATACTAATGTTTGGTATACATTATGCTGGATTTCTGCACTGTTTATTTCTGGCATACTACTGCTGAGTTGCATGGGTGAAGGGCCTGCAGCTCCGTCAAGTGAAGGACTCAAGTACCTGTTGTTTACAGAAATTAATTATAACCCGGAACCTGCGGACAGTGCTGACACTGGTAAATATGAGTTTGTTGAGATAAAGAACAATGGTGCCGGTCCATGCGATATGTCAGGAGTTGAATTTACATCAGGCATTAGCTATGTTTTTCCTGAAGGAGCATCGATTGCCGCTGGTGATTTTTACGTTATTGCTGAAAATGCAGCTGATTTCAAAAAAAGGTATGGAGCCGATCCTGATGGCGTTTACACCGGAAGTCTTAAAAATAGTGGCGAAACAATTGTCGTGACAGATACAAGATCAGATGCGCAAATCCTGTCGGCTACCTACTCCGATACCTATCCCTGGCCACTAAAGGCTGATGGAGATGGATATACGCTGGTTCCTAAAAAACCAAAAACAACCGATAATCCTGACAGTGCTGAATATTGGAGTTTATCCGCTGCAAAAAAAGGTTCCCCGGGAGCTGATGAACCGGTAGTCATTTACATAAACGAGGTTCTTGTTCATACTGATCCTCCTGATTTTGATTATGTCGAACTATACAATCCCGAAAAGTCTCCGGTGTCGGTTGCCGGCTGGTTTTTAACTGATGATAAAAGTGATCCTGCCAAGTATAAAATTCCTGATGGGACAATTGTGCCGGCAGAGGGTTATTTGCTTATTTCAGAAAACCAGTTTAACGATTCATCAAAAGTTGGTAGTCGTCCGTTCAGGCTTGATTCCCATGGGGAAGAGGTTTATTTGGTTCCTCCATCAGGGATTTGTACCGGAGGACAATGTCAGGGGTGTAAATTTGGCGAAATGGAAAACGGAGTTTCCATTGGGCGTTATGTTATAAGTACAGGTGCCATTCACTATCCCAGAATGGCTGCGAAAACTCCGGAAAAAATAAATTCTGCAGTTGCGGTCGGTCCTGTTGTGATAAGTGAGATCATGTATAATCCACCTGTCGGATTGTATGAATATGTCATCATTACCAATATTTCAGCAGCTGATGTACCACTTTTTTATAAAGCAAACGATACAACACATAACTGGAGAATTAAAGGTGCAGGTTTTATGTTCCCGGCCAATATTACTATCAAACCGGCTGAAAAGATATATATTATTTCTGAGATAATCGCAGTGGATACATTCCGGACGTTGATGAAACTTGCGGCAACAGTTCAGGTGTTTTCAACCTCGATGAATCTTGATAATGGCGGTGAAGATCTTTATTTGATGAAACCTGAAGATCCTTATTATGATGAAAATGCTGCTGATACGTTACTTCCTTATATGATTATTGATGAAGTTGACTATAAAGACTCTTCGCCATGGCCTAAAGATGCAGATGGAAAAGGGTATGCTCTTGTAAGAATTTCGAACAGTGATTATGGAAATGATCCGATTAACTGGAAAGCAGAGAAACGAGCACCTTGAAATGCATCGACCATTGCAAATTTGGAGTAAATTTTTTCATAAAATAACCGTAACTTTTCTTCAAAGAACATTCCTGCTGATTTCTGCAGGAATGTTCTTTTGTTTTGCTCAGTCCTATAATATTTACTTTGGAGATTTGCATAATCATACTTCATTATCTGATGGAGCTGGTACCCCGGAAGATGCATTTATGCAGGCAAGAAATGGGAATGCAGATTTTTTTGCTGTAACCGATCACTCATGGTATGGTGATCCAGAATGGAAATTGCTTGGTGAGGCCGCCCGGAATTCTAAAACGGCAACATTCTGTGGAATCCGTGGCTTTGAGATGACTGCAGGATGGGGGCATATGAATGTTTTCAATACGGAGTGGTATGTTGATGAGCAGCAACCGGAAGATTTTTATAAATTACTTGCGAAATACCCGGAAGCGATAGCTCAATGGAACCATCCAGATTATTCAGAAACAGACATTCAGTTTACACTTTATTCTGCGGAATATGACAGAGTAATAAATTTATTAGAGATTTACAATGGTAAGCGACAATCTTTTTTTGAAGATAAATATCAGATTGCATTAGATAAAGGATGGCATGTCGGACCGACCGCAAACTCTGACAGGCATAGCGCAAGCTGGATTATCAACCAGGAGTACAGAACTGCAATACTTGCGACAAGGATGCAGAGGGACTCACTTTTTGATGCTTTGAGAAAACACAGAACCTATGCGACTATGAATCGAAATCTAAGGATCTTTTTTACTATCAACGACAGTATAATGGGATCAACTATTCCTGACAGCTCTTCATTGTTAATGAAAATAAGTGTGACTGATCCGGATTCTGTCTATAACGAAGAACGGATTGCACAAATTATTGTATATTGCAATACTGGAAAGATTGTGACGGAACAATTGTTTGCTGCACATAAAGTTGATTGGGAGTATGAACTCAATCAACCTCAGCTCTGTCAGGGCAGCTATTATTATGTAAAAGCCATCAACCGTGATGGAGATTTGGCAATAACAGCACCCGTGTGGGTAGATAGGAAAAAGTTTGATCCCGGTAAACCTGTTCAGCCGCCCCTACCTCTAAAAACAGATCACTGCCTTTTTGACCTTAAGGGAAGAAAAGTGGCATACGTTAAAAATGGGTATCCACGATTGTCCCAAAATGTTTCCTCCGGAGTATATGTTAATCAGGAACGAAAAGGTCGGACTGCACATGAACGCAAGATACTTTTTATGCAGAGTGCAGATTCTCGCAGATAGTGTGGTTTTCAATTTAAAGGGGTCAGTCTATCTATTTATTTAACACGAAATATTCTTTTGCGTGGATACAGAGTATTATACCAATTACTTAATTGTTAACCACCTCGTGATACTCACGTTTAGGTATAAATATGCTTTATTCAAGAATGTTAAAGTTACTTTTGCATGATCTCTTGGAATACAGATAAACTATTCTTGATTCTTTCTCCCTGAGAACCAATAAGATCCTGTACCTTTCCTAGTGATACCCCTCTGGTACACCCGATTTCAGTTACTGCACACGCACCACATGCTGATGCAAAAAGGACCATTTCAATAAGTTGTTCTTCATGCTGAGGAATACAGCCATTGTTCAAAATTGTGTAAATCAATCCGGAACAGAATGCATCACCCGCTCCGGTTGCATCGATACAGGATACAGTAAAGCTCGGAAAATGAAATGTTCTACTTTTATATGAAAAAATAAAGCCCTTTGCGCCCTCACTGATAGCCACCATTGGAAAACCTCTATCTCTCATGTACATATCCTTACCGGTTATGATATCTACACCGAATGTTCCTGCGCACAGAACCATTTTTTTCATCGGGGCTGGTTCTCCTTTTCGAGATAATAAAAAAAGGGGCAAATTCTTGATTATGCATGAATTACAGGCCGTTTCTTTCCTGTGGAATACGTGGTTTGCAGATGTACCCCTTGCCTCTCACCCTGACCCCCTCTCCACTTCGTGGAGAAAGGGAGTAATGCAATATTCTCTTTTTTCCCCTCTCTATCAAAAATGGAGAGGAGGCAGGCGCCGCACTGAGCGGAGTCGAAGTGGGGTGAGGTGAAGTGGTATCTGAGAACCAGGAGTTCACAGGACCATCATCTAAATACCCACACTCAAAAATATCCCAAAAGCAGTTCTGATTCAATTCAATGCTTCCCAAATCAATAAGAAATTACACTGTTCTTCAAGGAACTTCAACATTTTACACCATCGCGTCTGAATGTATTTTTGTACCACATTTAGATCAGGAACTGTGGTTACAGATTAAATGAATTGAATATAATGATGATGTAATAAATCCTTAAGAAAGGTTATAATGAATAGTTTTGTTGATGCAATTATTTTGGGGGTTGTTGAGGGGCTGACAGAGTTCCTTCCGGTTTCGTCTACGGGGCATCTTCTGATTGCAGAAGGGCTGCTTAAATCTCATCAGAGTGATGCTTTTAATGTTCTGATACAGATCGGGCCAATTGTAGCTGTTACCCTTGTGTTCTGGAAACATATTCTTGGACTATTCACCGGATTTGGTATGCCAGAAAAAAGAGATGAACTGATCAAACTGGCTGCAAGTTTCATTTTAACTGGCGTTGGTGGTTTGATAGCAAAAAAAGTCGGTCTTGAACTTCCTGAAACAGTTGTTCCCATAGCAATTGCAACATTGGCTGGTGGAGGAATAATTTATCTGGTTGAACACCATGCAAAGAAAAAACAGCTCGGGGAGACAATAACCTGGGGTGTTGTAGTGGCAGTTGCTGCTGGTCAGTTATTAGCGGCTGTATTTCCAGGGACTTCACGATCAGGAGCTGCGGTTATGGCTGCACTTGTCCTTGGTCTGGCTCGTCCAGCCGCTGTACGGTTTGCATTTCTTGTTGGTATTCCGACAATGTTTGCAGCAGGAGCATATCAACTTAAAGAGGTGATGGAAGCCGGTCAATTAGCAGAACTACAAAGCCCATCAGTATTGACTGCGTTTTTTGTTGCAACCGCAACTGCATGGGTTTCAGTGATATGGTTGTTGAAATTTGTACAGACAAGAAATTTCATTCCGTTTGTCTGGTACCGTTTCGGATTGGGATTACTGCTTGTTACATTATTGTCAATGAAGGTACTTCAATAGAGATAGATTTGATTGGGTATTTACTTTTTGGTGTGAGAATACACAATGATTCGCGCCTCACCCCACATTCGACTACGCTCAGTGCAACGCCTTGTTCCCCCTCTCCATTGGGAAATGGAGAGGGGGAACAAGAATAAATTGAAGTTTCTTGCTCCCTTTCTCCACGAGTGGAGAGAGGGATGAGGTGGTCACTGAGCGGGGTCGAAGTGATTGCGTATTTTGCGGTGCTTGAGCTTTTTGTAAACAATGTTGTTAAAACACCAACCAAGTGCTTACCCATATACAATTAATTGCCTGAACCGACATTTACTATAATGATTTGTCTGCTTTCAGGTTAAAATGATATATCATTTTTATATATCTATCTGATCAACCACCTTCAAATTCACCTTCAATTAAGAAACAAAAGAACATTGCCAGCTGGTACAAAAATTGCGTAAGATGCAGTAGCTATTTACTATTAATCACTGCAAAGGAGTTGTTCGTGAAAACAATACTATTTATTACAATAGCCACAGTATCATTGCTTAGTAGTTGTGTATTTCCAACAGGTATAATCCATGGATCTGATGAAACAACCATTGTCAGCAAGTCGTACACAAGTTTTACAAATGTTTCGGTTGGGAACGCATGTAAAGCTGTCATTACGAGAGCTGAAACGTTCTCAGTTACAGTTGAAGTCAATGAAAATATTGAGGATCATCTTAATGTCAAAATAGAGAATGGTTGTCTGGAAATTGATCTTGACAATGACTACTCGTATCATCACCTCACTTTTAAAGTGTCAATAACAATGCCCGAACTTGAAAAAGTTTCCTGCTGTGATGCATCAAGGATGACTGTATCGGGATTTGATTCGGATAAACCATTCAGTGCAGCGGTTCATGATGCCAGCAAACTCAATGGAAGTTTGAACTGTGGAAATGTTGTACTGCATGTTTCTGATGCCAGTGAAGCTACATTGACAGGCGTTGGAAGAGATCTTAATTGTTCGGTAACAGATGCAAGTAAACTTAATCTCCGTGGAATGAAATGTGTCAATGCAAATGTAGATATTTCTGATGCAAGTGATGCGGAGGTGTATGTTACAGGTAACCTGACAGGGAAGGTAACCGATGCATCAAAGGTGACCTATTATGGGTATGTGGTTAAGGGCACACTTTCGGTGAATGATGCATCGAAGGTGGTTCAGGGTGATTGATATTTGGTATGGCTTCCTATTGTGTCCTGTGATAATGATTTGAGTTGGTCGAATCCACTGTCAGAGATGGGAGCGTATCGGCACAACACTGTAGCGGCAACTGCGTGTTTGAAAAAAATAGCTGGGTAAAAACCAGCCATTTTTTGAACATTTATTCCTGAGAAAAAATTGCGGTGTGTCAGAAAAATAAGTATACCCGGCAGTTAGAAAACCAGTCGTTCTGTTTTCAGGAGATTATCGTTTGAAACTGAAAGAAAATACATACCCGATGCAAAATTCTTCCTGTCAACAGTGATAGATGCGGAAGCTGGGGTTGCGACCCTTTGTGAGAAAACTACAGCCCCGTTAGCTGCAGATAACTGGATCTTTACCGGGTGTTTTGAAAAAAGAGATTGATTGACACTGATGGTGTACGAGGAACCTGACTTACGGACTTGGATACCATATTTTCCAGGAGCTGATGCCAACGTGCTGTTGCCTGTTGCACCAAAAGATTTAACAATAGTATCGATGGCATTGCCAAACTCACGAACAATTTTTATCTGCGATGGCCCCTGTTCGGTTTGTGTCCAGGTCAGGTTACCTGTTGCAGAATCTATCGTCACACCATCGGTCAGCGGGTTATAGAAGGTACACTTTGACACATCTTTTCCGTTCTGAGTGGAGACAAGTTTGACAGAATATTTCTGGCCTGCGACAAGCGCATCAGGAAAGTCAGCTGTCAGTTCAGGGGGCGTATTGACCTTTGTAGTCTGAAGTGTGTAGTCCCATACGTGATGTTTGTTTGAGGCATCTGTCCCATCTTTAACCCACGCAAAATCATAGATCTGAATCCCATCATCCTTCCATGGGTTCATCAGCCAACACATCTTGTTTTGATAACCAATGGCTACAACAAAGTGACCACCATTGTTATTGTCCCATTGATAGCGCACTACAAATGGATGCCCATTGTCTATATCGCTCTTGAATTCCTCTTCTGTTAAAATGTAATTGGCAGCATTAGTAGTACCACCTTTTACTTTAAAGGGAACTCCAAAATGGTCAATAATGATATTGATCCCACGTCCATAACAGGTGTCCCACATAGGTGGCATCCCCTGAGTGTAAAAATCCCAGTCTATCGGTGGTGGAAGATAGGACACAATCTCAACTCCAGAATCCGTTTTGGTATATATCCAGTTCCACTGGTCTCTTTCCTTCCCATCAGTAAACCCATATTTACAGATGTCGGTCTGGGAGAGTTCTATTCCATGGAATCCAAGTATCCACTGGGAACAGGCATCCCAGCACCAGTTATCCTTTTCCTGTTTAATACGGGGGTATTTAAACACCCGGTCTGCATGAACGATACCAGTCATAAGGGCAAAAAGTCCGGCAAAAATAATTACTTTATTCTTTAATGTATTCATAAGTAAGTCCTTTCAAGGTTATCTGGAAATTCTGGAACGCAAATCTTTGATGGTGTTACTCAGGGTTTTCAGCTGAGGACTGCTTTTATTCAAGCCTGCTTTTGGGACTGAAAAACCTGTTTCGGTCAGGTTGAAATTATCAACCTGAGGAATGCTGAAAAGATACGCTCCAATATCGAACTGATGGATGAGTATCGGAGTGTATCCTTTTGTTGGTGACCATCGGGTGGTTATATCCTGAAGGTGCCTGGCAAGGCCGGCAGAACCAAGGCCGGCACGCATCCATACGCTGTCCTTTTTTCCCACATACAGGACCATTTTAACGGTATTGTCAATCATTACCGGAAAATACCACATCGGCGATTCGGTAATGATCGATTGTATGGGGGTATTGTCCTTGTAATTACGGATTGAGTCTGCATTCAAATTGTAAAGTCGAAACGGTGTGCCAAGGGTAGCTTTACTCAGATTATCGTTAGCGTCAAATCCAAGTAAAGTTTTAACATTGTCGGGAACAGCGTTTTTTAAATATTGACTGAAATCATCAGTTGCAGTTTGGATTACCTCTGAAGGTACTGTTGTCGTTTGTGCGTAAAGTGCACCTGTGAATATGAGAAAAAGAACGCAAATGAAATTAGATCCTTTCATAAAAAACTCCCCAAGTGAAAGGTGTGTATTGAAATAATTGTACGGCAATAAACAACTTGTAGAAAACCTGTTCACACTACTTTTCCCCTGAACAGGCTTGGGGATTGTTGTTTAATTACCGAAGAAAAAATTATCTACTGTTTAATATTCATAGTAAAACCTCATGAAAATAGTATGTCTAATAACTGTTTACTTCTATGGTCATGGTAAGGTATTGTCAATTCTTACCAGACCACCGCCGTAACTTCCTAACCAGATGACCCCTGATGAGTCAATAACGATTGATTCAATGGTCGTATATCTCCCCCAGATGCTGAGGGCGGAAAATATCTGACCATTACGAAAATTATAGAGATTTGATCCATCCCCGGAAAACCAGAGGTCTCCTGAGCCGGCAACAACACCATGAGTTATATCATAAAAGGGGATGCCGCCATTACTTTTGGTAAATGTGTATAGATTCGAGCCACTAATTTTCACAAGTCCTCCAGCAGTCCCGGCCCAGATAACACCCGAGGAATCCTGAACGATAAAGTTGACAGTGTTGGATGGGAGTGATGAATTACTTACTGAATAGTTCTGCCTGTATGTACCATAGTCAGCAACGATTCCAGTGGTCAGTGTACCAATCCAGACCGTTCCTGATTTGTCGACCAGCAGGTTGGTGTAGCCGCTTACTCCCTGGATATTGTAGTCGGTTGATTTCCAGGACCCATTGTCTTCCTTGAATATTTCCGATAATGTGACAAGCCATTTATGATTATTATTGTCAACAAATATCGACTTGATATTAATGTGAATTGTATCTTCAGCGGCAATCTGTACCGGATGGAATGTGGTGCCATCAAAGACGTAGAGACCATCATTTGTTCCAATCCAGTGCTGGCCGTTGCGGTCAATCTCATGGCAATTGATGGTACGTCCGGGAAGAGAGAATGGTGTCCAGGTGTTAATTTCGTTAAATGAGTAAAGACCACCATTACTGTTACCAACCCACAGGTTGCCTTTGCTGTCAAGTTTGCATGTAGTTATAAAATTAAATAACGAATCGTTGTTTATCGCGAAGAATACCGTTTTCATGGTCCCTGCGTCAATTTCCGAAATACCGCTGGATGTGACATATGCATGCTTTGCAATGAGATGCGTGCCACTGAGCTGTTCAAGAATGATATCTGGAATTGACCCTGCAGGCAGGGAATCTATGACGACCGTATCGTTTTGAGACCCAAAGGGTAGGTAAAATGTCGTACCACGTATAAAGAGATGGCCGGTTGTTTGTTGTATACTTTCAGGAATAATGATTCTCAGGACACCCGGTGCTCTCATTGTATCAACAGGAACCACTATTGTATCATCATCAGCTGCAATCTGTTGAATCAACGTTCGTGTACCTTTTTCAGAATGCAGTGCTTCAATATTGAAATAGCCTGGTGACGGTATGCGGATAATGTAGTTACCCTGTTCGTCGGTAGTATCAATAAGCGAATCAGCGATTCTACCATCTTTTACTGGATTATATTTTTCATTGATAAGCTTTACCTGTGTATTTGCGGCTGGAGTTCCGTCCTGAAAGACAAGCGATCCGGTCACATAGCCATTAGTTGTTTCACCACCACCGCTTCCAGGGTTAATCATGCAGCTAAACGCTAACAGCAGTGTAAATATGCATAGTGTTTGTAGAATAAATCTCATGATTGGCTCCCGTCTTTTGAAACGATAGCCGCAGGGAAAATCTGAATATTCACCTGCATGACAGAATTACTGCCGGAAATGGTTTCCGACATGGAAAGAAGTTCCTGACGGAATGTGGCAACACGTGCGCGCAGTTCAGGCATGCAATCAAGCGGGAAGGTCATTGTAACGGTAGAAACATCTCTTATTGATTTATCATGACGCTCAAGTGATTCGATCCCCATTTCCATAACTTTACGTTGATACTCTCTGATAACTGGGGATTTCCATTTTTCTCCGGTAGAAATGAAACGCTCGGTTAACTCATAATACCCATGTTCATTTTTCTCTATCAAGCCCAGACGTTCCAGAAGTGTAATACCTTGACGTGCCTGTGCTGCGGTGATAGGGGGCTGAATAAGTGATCCAAGTTCCCGATAGTTCTTTCCATCAAAAGGAAAAATGCTGAGCAGGGCGCGGAGAGACATGGTATACCAGTTCTGAAAAAACTCTGTTTCGTTTTCAGCAATAGTTCGTAACCGAACACCTTTAATGGTTTGCAACCGTTCAAAATGGGTTTCAATCTCTTTTTCGTTCTGAGCTCTGCCAAAATGAACCAATTCTTCAAAATAATCTCGCTCTTTACCCTTTAACCCAAGCAGATCGGCGAATAAAGGGATGTTTTTAAGTCCAAGGTGCACCTTACCTTGAAAAACTTTGAGGATATACCCGGGATTGATACCAACACGCTGTGAAATGTAGCGGATGGAAAAGAATGGCCGGTCCTTTTTTGCTGCCTTCCAGTAATCGTTAAGGTAAACTCTGTAGTCGAGATAGTCAAATATAGTTATCATAATAAATTCCATCCTGGATTGTGTTGCCCAGGTCGCATAGTCCATTCATAGGATAACATACTTAAAAAAAAGTAGTGGTATAATCTTTTTTTGAATGATGAATACTGAAAATGTTGCATAGTTATGCAACAAAGATATTATAAAAATGTTTGTAATACATTGATAATAAATGGTATTATGATGTTTTGTTGTTTTTGCAGCGCTCAATAAATACAATAAATTATGCAACAGAAGACGTTTCGTCCTGTCGATAAATTGAAACATGTTATCCTTCAACAAACTAAGGATGAGCGAAAATAGCGAAATTTTCCTGAAAACGACGCTCGTGGTGGGCCTGTCGAACCACATTTCTCTTAAAAAAATTATAGAGAGCCCGGTTTAACGATAGAATATAGAATTCAAAACAATCCTTAAGCTACTACCTGTTTGAATGATTCAGGCTTTTACCGGTGATTTTACTATCTGTGAACTTGCCCGCTCGATAACTTTACCGCTCAGGCGAATGACCGGTTTATTTCTGGAAAAAAGGGTATTTCCAGGATAAAGCACATGAGTTATCATATCCTGTATTTCCCCATGTGTATTGAATTCATACGAACTGAATTGTTGCTGAAGGCTTTTGAATGAATTGTCAAATCCGATAAGCGCAGGTCGTTTTACATGAGCGATATTGCAAAAGTTCCAGTAGTCAGTTATGATGCCGGCGATCAGATCGTTGACACAAATAAGCGCTGTTATCGATGGCGATGCGATCACCTGATCAACTGCATTTTTGATACAGGAAAAAATAGCATTGTCTCTTAAGAGTGTATCATGTTCATATTTGACAAAAGAAAGACGGGGCGAAAGAAAGTCATGAATACTGTTTCTTATTGATTCCGACTGAAAATGGCGATCAAAATCAGCATTTTCAAGAAACGGCACCATAAAAAAATAATCGTTGATATGCTTTGAATCGGTAAATGGATACAATACAGCTCCAGGATGGAGGTCTATGGCTTTTTTCAAACCTTTCAGGCGATTCTGAGACCATGGACTTCCGTGAAACGGAGATATGAATGCGATTCCACGATGGCCTTTTTCAAGAAGGTATCGACCGACATCACTCCCGGGAATCGTGGAATAACTTGAATCAAAAAAGGTCAATTTACGATAGTGTGGTACAAAACGGTCAACGGTGTTAAGTATTCTGCTGTCCTCGATCCAGGCTGAAACAGGAATATTACAAGTCATTAATGTGGCAAGACACTCTGCTGAATTGTTCATATGGTAGGATGAAAGGATGATGCCCGAAATGCCAGCTGATGCAAGATATCGTTCAATTGGTTCGTTTTCTGGCGTGAAAAAACATGGGTTGTCAAGGTAGTCATTGTAACAGATCATTTCAAGATCAACATTATTGTCAGTTGCTGTTGACGATAGCAGGCGGTAAAAGTTCCGTTCCCGCTCAGTTTCAATTTTGATCGATCCCCTGTTTATTCCAAATGCAACAATTGCTATCCGCGAACGCTTTTTCAGCCGGTTGGTAAAAAAATAATAGCGGGCACCATTACGCTTGAGAATTTTTTCCTCAAGCAGTGCTGATAAAACTTTTCGAATGGTCGGATAGCTTGCATTATAATGGACCGACAATTGATTGATAGGGGGTAACGGCAGGTGTGTCTGAAATGTTCCACCGATAATATCACTCTTGAACTGGTGAAGTGTTGTCTGGTATTTCCCCTCCTTAACCTTGTCGATTGTCGCAGGGACGGTCTGATTTTCCGAAATAAAAAGACCTTTTCCCCATCTGATTGATAGATACCCCTCACTTTTAAGAACCTTGACTGCCTTTAAAACTGTAACCGGAGAAACGCTGAATTGCTGTGCTAAACTTCGTACTGATGGAAGAGTACCATTTTCTGACGCGTTTTTAAGTAATGCTCGTATTTTACCGATTGTTTCCTGCAGTACTGGGGATTTGTTGTGCGACATAGCGCAAACCTCATAATATAACAGTGTAACACATAATTTAATAAATTTATTTTTATTTTTCAATCTACTCTTAATTTTACTATATATTTTCTGAGAATGGTAGTAAGCTGGCTTTGAAAATCAGGTGTGTTAATAATTATAGAGAAAAGGAAGAGTAGTATGGTTCGTAAAGCATTGGTTTGCTGTGCAACAATAGGAGCAGTATTTGTAACGATGGTATCAGCAGAACTTAAGCAGATTGGAGCCTGGGTCGGAGGTTCCGGTACCTACCCTCAGCCCACTAAGAGTAATGTCGAGGCTTTTCAGACACTTCAGAATCGTCATGTCGATATCATAAGCGTTTTTGCTCTCTGGGGTACAAACAGTTGGACATGGACAAAAAACTACGCTGATGTCGCTGCAGAAAATAACTCAATTCTTCTGGTAACCTGGATGGCTAACGGTTACACGACACCGGAGATTGTAAGTGGTAATGCAGATACGTATCTTAAAGCCTATGCAGAAGGGGTAAAAACTTACGGTAAGGAGGTATGGCTAAGGCCGTTTCATGAAGCAAATGGTGACTGGTATGACTGGGGAATAGCAAAAAGTGGTGCAGGTAATACAAATCAGACACTTATTGATGCCTGGAAGCATGTCGTAAAGATATTTCGTGATCTTGAAGTAAAAAATGTTAAATGGGTCTGGACGACAAATGCAACCAACAGCGGGTCAGCATCATTTACAGGATGGTTTCCGGGTGATGATTGGGTTGATATGGTATCGATTGATGGGTACAACTGGGGGTCAGCTCAGAGCTGGTCAAAGTGGCAGAGCTTCACACAGGTTTTTACTCCTGCATATAATGCCCTTTCTATTTCTTCAAAACCACTGTTCATTCCGGAATTTTCCTGCTCCGAGCATGGTGGAAATAAAGCACAATGGATCACTGATATGTTTAATGATATCCCTGTCAAATTCCCCCGGATATTTGCACTGATGTGGTTTAGTCAGAGTAAAAGTGCTGAAGCGGATTGGGCGGTTAATACCAGTGATGCTGCTTTGAATGCGTGGAAAGAAGGTATCTCAAAAATAGGCACGGTGCATACAAAAAATAAATTCATTCCTGTGATCAGTAATGAACAATCAAAAAACAAGAGTGTGCTCTCTTTTGGAGATTTGAACTCAAATAAGATGATATTTGATTTTCAAGGGCGGAGAATTCATAATCAAATATCAAAACGACATCCGTCTGGAGTATTTATCGAGCAATCAATGAAAAAGAACTGATAAAATTCAATGTAGAACAATAGAAATTGGAGTATCTTATCAGAAGGGGTGAAGTACTTATTGAATAATTAAATTTCGAACTGCTGAAATGTTTACATATTGGTAATCTAAAATATCTGCATATTTTAAATTCAACCGGCAGTTGCTGGAGGTAGCAGATGGACATGAGGAATGCAGGGTATGCGGAAATGTAACCCATTCCTCTGCTGTTGATTGTGTCGTAAAATTTGATAGTCTTCAACTGCGTATGTCCGGATTTGGTGGTTCAACTGCCTGGGCTGGAGGTTTAGCGAATACCTTCATTAACGAGCTTTTCTCACCTGTTACCGGTTGTGGATTGACGTTAGTTCGGATGAGGATATCACCTAACGGTACAACCGGATCTGGCGAAAATTGCTATCGCTAAAAAAAGCACAGGCTTCATGGAAAGATAACAATAATGTAAAGAAGGGTGTAAGTCTACTGAAAAAGGTACGATGCTTTCATCTAAAGTTACTAAAATTAAATAGTATCGAAATCAGAATGGCAGGAATGACTCACTTTCTGGATTCAAGTTCCTGCCATATCTGGTAGGCGTTTTCAAGATCGATTGCAATCACCCTCAGTCGATCATTCGTTTCAGCAACAAATCCAACCTTTTGAAAGTAAGCAGGATCTGCAAGTCGGGTGTTCAGTTCTGATTGTTCAGTTTCCAGCTGCTCTATTTTCTGAGGAAGTGATTCCAGAAGCTGTTTTTCTTTATAGCTGAGTTTTTTCGTTGTTGTAGTCTCAGATCTGGTTTCTTTTATCGCAACAGGCTTCTCTTTTGGTTTTTCTGATCTGGTTTCGAGTTCCTGTTTCTGTCTTTCCCAGTCATCATATCCGCCGATATATTCCTTTACATTGGCGTTTTCCTCAAAAACAAGCGTTGATGTAACCAGATTGTTGAGAAATTCACGATCGTGGCTGACAACCAGCACAGTGCCACTGTAGTTACTCAAAATTTCTTCGAGAAGTTCAAGTGTTTCTATGTCAAGGTCATTAGTCGGTTCATCGAGGATAAGAATATTTGATGGCTGTGTGAACATACCGGCTAGTACCAGGCGATTGCGTTCGCCTCCGGAAAGATATTTTACTGGTGTTTTTGCACGATCCGCGGTAAAGAGAAAATTCTGAAGATAGGAGATGATATGCTGTGGCTTACCATTGATAATCACAGTGTCACCACCTGGAGCGACATTTTCCCAGATCGTTTTTTCAGGATTAAGTGTTTCACGGAGCTGGTCAAAATAGATTGGTTCAAGATTTGTTCCGAACTGTATAGTCCCGCTTGTCGGTTGAAGTTTTCCCAGGAGCAGTTTTAGCAGAGTTGTTTTACCGCAGCCGTTTGGACCCATAATGCCGATTTTGTCACCACGCATGACTGTAAATGACAATGATTCAACAATCGGTACACTCTCCCACGCATAGAAAAGGTCTTTTGTCTCAATAACCCGATCCCCAGATCGTCCAGCTTCAGATATTCCCATTGAAACTGTGCCGATACGTTCTCTGCGTTTACGACGCTCATTGCGCATCCTTATGAGCGCACGCACGCGTCCCTCATTGCGGGTTCGTCGAGCCTTAACCCCTTTTCGGATCCACACCTCTTCCTGTGCAAGTTTCTTATCAAACCGCTCCCACTCGCGCTCTTCAGCATCCAGAACCGACTGCTTCCTCTCAAGAAATGTATCGTAATCACAAGCCCAATCGTACAGTTTTCCTCGATCGAGTTCAACAATTCTTGTCGCAAGGCGTTTAAGAAGCTTGCGGTCGTGAGTGACAAACAATAGTGTTATATTTGACCCGAGAATGAAAGATTCAATCCACTGAATTGATGTAATGTCAAGATGGTTGGTGGGTTCATCGAGCAGGAGGAGATCCGGTTCGGTTACCAGTGCCCTCGCGAGCATGGCCCGCCTGCGCATTCCCCCGGAGAGAGTAGAAAACTCCTGAGTTCCATCGAGCCGCATCTGTGTAAGAAGTCGCTGTGTGATTGTCTGGATCTCCCAGTAGTTGTTTGTGTCAAGTGTAAGCTGAAGGTCATGAAGTTCCTCAGAATCAGAGTGCTGCGCATGAAGCGTATTCCAGCGTACAAGCATTTCACCACTTTTGCCTGCTCCGGCAGTAATGATATCAGCTACAGTTCCACTAAAATTATCGGGTACATCTTGTGAAAGATAGGCGATTCGTAGTCCGGGATCTTTAATGATAGAACCTGAATCAGGAATCAGTTCACCAGCAATGACCTTCAGAAGAGTCGATTTTCCAGTTCCATTTCGACCCAGAATGCAAATCCTCTGTCCTCTTTCGACACCAAAGGAGATGGAATTCAGAATTTTCGGGCCGCCAAAAGCGATGGTGATATTACTTATATTTAGAATTGCCATAATTTGAGTAGAATATAACATCAGGATTAGCTGGCGATGTTATGAATTATTTTTAACTTCTATGCTGAAAATATCACTTCTTATTCAAATCCTGATCACGATCCCACTATATGCTCAATGGTATTTTCCTGCAAATTACAAAGGGATAACCGATCCGCAAAAAGTCCATCTTACCACAATTGGTGCGTTTGGATTACTTCGAAAAGCCAGACCTGCCGTTCCAGCTCATTATCATACGGGAATCGATATTGTTCGGCCGGATAGTCAGTACTATAAACAACCGATTTTTCCTGCAAAGGAAGGGGTTGTTGTAAGTATATATGATAATGGTCCATTTTCGCAGGTAGTTATCAAGCATACTGATAACAATAAAAACTACTGGACGGTGTACGAACACATTCATGTCAAAATCAGGAAAATAAATATACCCATATCGCCGTTTGATACAATCGGCTATTTTTTCAGTAAAGATGAATTGAACCGTTACGGCTGGCAATTCAACCATTTTCATTTTGAAATTCTAAAAATGGAGCCTCCGAAGTTCAAGCCTGCAGACATCAACTCTTTGCGGCGCTATAAAACATTCGGTATTTTGTGTTTCTCAAGAGAGAACTGTTTATGCGTCAGGAAAACCCATTGGAATTTCTCAATGGAAAGATTATCAGAAGAAAATAACAATTTAATATGGAGAGTGGTGCAGAAAGTAATTCGTGCCGTAAAAGAAACTATAGTTGTTAATCAGCTTTGTAAAAAGTTATTTTATTTTCATGAGTTATAATTAAAAGCAACTTGAGGATTTTTGGATGGAATTGATTATGAAAAATTACGATGCAGCAGATCTCTTTTTAAAAAACATGCCTTCCGGATTTATGATGGTAAGAGTTGAACAGTTTAAAGAAAAAATAACTTCACTAAAAAGCAATGCACTTTCACTTCTTGATTTGAGAGGCGAAACCGCTTTTACAGCCAATGGCGTTCCCGGCTCAATAAACTGTCTCCTTACGGATCTTCCTGAAAGATATACTATGTTACTTCCAGATAAAAATAAAGAGGTTATCATTTATTGTAATGGTGGAATTCAATCAATCTATGCTGTCATGTATCTTACTATGAAAGGTTATACCGACGTAAAAAGTCTTGCAGGCGGTTTCTCAATGTATCTGGAATAAGCTACCAAAAATTTTACCATCACCAATGTGCATAACAAATGTACTTTAATAGCTATTAATCGCATGGACTAAAAACCATGCGATTAAATTTAGTATTTACAGTGTCAGACTAAACTGAATTCCAATCAAATCGTGTTTTCCTATCAATAGTGAAATATCTTTCGATTGTTTCTTCTTAAGTGTACTGATACCAAATGGATAATAAAGCGGACAGCGGGCTATTGCTGAAGTAAATAGCGGAATAGCACTGATAGCGATAGGGATATATCCGGTATTATTGTCTTTTGCAGCAACCATATAGGAACCAAATCCTATGAGTGCACCAGCGATTCCAAGTCGGATAATCCGGTCAGCATTCCCCATATTCCGTTCACCAAAAGCCGGTTTGATATTGATTTTATGCATATTATCAGTTGTATCTGCGGCAGCAATTACAGGATCCTGAGAGAATACCTGAACCGACATAGCGGCAATTATCGCAACGGCGAAAATAAGTTTTGACATAGTGGACTCCTTTCAAAAAACTTTATTATTGGAAATAGTAGACCTTTTAATTTTGAACAGACCAAAAAGAGGGCAGAAGGAAATGATAGCAGTTGTAAATGGAATAACCCCTGCAAGTGCCATAAACCGTATATTGCCTTCAAAAATAAACCCGCTAGCAAAAAGAACGAGGGCCAGAAGCAAACGGATTGTTTTGTCAATTGTTCCGACATTTCGTTTCATAGTACGGTCCTTTGTTAAATTTGAATATATCGATAAATTCATTTCATGCGTCTGATAATAAGATACCATAAAAGAGCAGTATAAATCTGTGACAATGTCACAGAATGACGTTTTAGTCAGGAATTTTGGGGCTTTTATGGAATTGCAAGATTGGTTTTCAAGAAGGATTCAAAAATTTCAATGGAACTTCAAGCTATATTACCATGCAGAACGCGTCTGCCGGTAAAGGACACGAACAATATTACATGAAGTTGAAATATTTTAATAACAGTAAAGCAATGAAGCGGTACTCTTATATTCGAACCATTTTCCCATATTCATAATAGTCGCTACATGATGTATTTGAATGCACAGAATTTTCCCTCTATCATTACATTCACCACATAACTCCCCGGGCGCAACCCTGATAGATCGACTGAAAGTTTATCCTTACCTCGATAAAACCCGGAATAAAGCATGCTTATGAATCTTCCAGACAAATCAAACAATTTGATCTCAATGATCTCATTTGAATTCGAAGTTGGTACCGGAATGTTATCGGTCATGATCTTTCCTGTGTTTGAAATGATCTTTGGAGTATTGTGCTTAATGTTTGCCGGCAAACCATTCCCGACTTTTATCTGATTGAATTTCCACCAGTTAAAATTAAAAAGTACCCCACTTCCACCAGTAAATTTCAAAAAAAGATCATGTTTTCCTGTAGCCCCGCTTACTGCACAGCTTTTTGTAGTCCAGGTTTGAGATCCACCAGTTGACACTATATCGCAGGTGCCAATAAGCGTTCCATTTTGGCTGTCAAGACGAAGTTCAATTTTACCACCACTTGCATTTGAAGCAACGCGTGCATCAAACGAGGATGCTCCGGTTTCAAAATCGACCCCTTCAACTTTTATATAATCGTTATTGTGAATTGAATCGATATGAATTCCGCCTTCAGAGCCCTCCGGTAACTTCCTCCTTTTGGCAGTCCTGCATTGTGATAGAAAAAATATGATTTACCGCCAAAGTCAACTACTCCCGGATGAATGGTATTGCTTCCTTAAAAAGCCCGAGTGGATTATCTGCAACTGCAATCCCGAGCGCAATCCCACCAGTAGCGTTTGTAGAAATATGGTAATAAAATTTCCCATTATGTTCGATAACCTGTGCAGCATCAGCTTCGCCTCCCGACCATGAGAAATCACTTGTCTTTAACACAATTCCATGGTCTGTCCAGTTTATCATATATTTTGAAGAATAACATTTGTAATAATGCATGAGATAAGAGTTATCAGGAGCTGCAGATGAATTAACACCAACATAAACATATACTCTTTCTTTGAATACCATCGGGGCCGGATCAGCTGTAAAACATGTCTGTATAATCGGATTGTCTCCAAATACACTTATAAAGCAGACAGCAACAATTGAAATCAAATATTTCAAGATTAGCATGTTGCTCATAAAAATAATTCTCCTTTTTTAATAAATACAATCACTTCAATATACATTCTGTAGATCAGGTAAATAAAATTATAACATACCGCCAACAACGGGGGTGATCACATTGACAAAGACAAAAAGTGTTGTGTAACAGTGTAACAAAAACTTAAAAAATTTAATTTCATTTAAGAATAACTCTTTGGACGCATACGTATATTTGACATTGTTTTGGGCTGGAGAGAGAATGTTAAGATTCTCTAATTACACAATATTACTTTTATTTCAGGGAGGACTTATGCTGAATAGCAAAGAAACTGAAGTTTGGTTGGTAGGTGGCGGTCTCGCGTCGATGGCATCTGCTGTATTCTTAATACGTGATGCCGGAGTCGCCGGGCATCAAATTCACATTCTCGAGGAACTGACAATCGGTGGAGGCTGTCTTGACGGAGGAGCATCACCGACAATGCCGGGATGCTACGTAACACGCGGTGGAAGAATGCTTGCTGAAGAACCTTATCAAACGCTTTGGAACCTGTTATCAACTATTCCGTCGCTTGAGAATCCAAAACGCAGCATACGTGAAGAAATACTCGACTTTAACGCTCGTATTGAAACTGATGCGAAAGCGCGTCTCATCGGTCGTGGTGGTAAAATTCTGAATGCAGCCGATTACGGGCTGGATAGTACTGACCGGCTCGAACTTACTCGTCTTCTCGCAACACCAGAACACCTCCTTCGAGCACGGCGAATAGATGAGATGTTTTCAGAACACTTCTTTCAGACCAATTTCTGGCAGATGTGGCGTACTACTTTTGCTTTTCAGAACTGGCATAGTGCCATCGAACTCAAACGATATTTTCTTCGTTTTATCCAGGAGTTTCCGCGTATGCATACACTTGCAGGTGTGAGGCGTACCGTGTACAATCAGTATGACTCGATTGCAGTTCCTTTACAGCGGTGGCTTACAGAAAAGGGCGTTGACATAAGATTCGGAACACGGGTTATGGATGTTGACTTCGAAACCATCGGAACCGCTCGTCGTGCCATTCGGCTGCACGTTCGCACAAAATCGGGTGAATCCGCAATTGATCTTGGCCCCAATGATGCATGTTTCCTGACCCTGGGTTCCATAACAGCTGATGCGACATTCGGCAGTAACGACCGAGCACCTGAACTCATCCGTGATCGTCGTGATGGAGCCTGGGCATTGTGGGAAACTATTGCCAGGAAGGCTGATGATTTCGGACGCCCTAACACCTACTTCAATGTTGATGAGAACAAATGGGAGTCTTTTACCCTCACAATGCATGGTGATGTACTCCTAATGAAGATTATAGAATTTTCAGGGAACCAACCTGGTACCGGTGCCTTGATGACATTTGTTGACTCCGGTTGGTTAATGTCTTTAGTGGTGCCATACCAGCCTCACTTTCCAAACATGCCCCCCAATACATATACCGCGTGGGGTTATGGTCTATTTATCGATTCGAAGGGCGATTATGTGCAGAAACCGATGTCGCAGTGTACCGGTAAGGAAATATTGTCGGAACTTCTCTACCAGCTAAGTTTTGAGGATATTCGCGAGGCAGCAATGAAGAGTACTGATGTAACTCCGGTCATGCTTCCTTACGCTTCTGCAATGTTCTCACGCCGAACCCCTTCTGACCGTCCGCATGTGATTCCTGAAGGGGCAACTAATTTTGCTTTTCTCGGACAACATGTTGAGCTGCCTGAGGACACAGTTTACACAGTCGAATATTCAGTGCATTGTGCGATGCATGCAGTTTATAAACTGTTTGGTGTGAAAAAAGAGATCCCACCTATTTACCACGGTTTGATGGATCCAAAAGTCAGTCTGGAATCCCTGCGGGCAGCGTTCAGATAAGAAAAATAAGTACTCAACATGAGTTGTAGCATGCCGGTGATAACCACAGATTATCCCGATTAATCAGGTGGGCACATTTACAGGTGCCCACCCCGTTTCCAGATACAATAATTTTTTTGTTTCTCTGATTATTGTCCTGAATACAGTAATACAATTTCCTGCATTTTCACGCGCTGTACAGGTGATTCTTGTACGGTCGGTACTGGTACTGTTCATCGCTGAGCAATTTGACACGTGAAGTAATATCATCCTCCCCAATAGTTATTTCCTACAAGGTAAATTCCGGAACGCAAACCAGAGGTATTCCTGATGTAGTCCCTTTTTACTAAAGAAACCCACTGTCTTGAACAGCAGGCTTTTTAATTTTAGCAAATGATTATTCTACTGTAAACTGCCAGTTCATATTCTCATCAGGATTGCTGGCTGGAGCAAGTTGCAAAATAAATATCCCGGACGGTAATCCGCGCAGAGTTATTGATTCGCCACCTTTTACATCATTTTCGACAACAAATGTACCTTGACTTAATAATTTTCCCGCAATATTGAAAATTTTGAAAGTATAATCATCCGGTAAAATTTCATTAAACTGTATAGATGATCTACTGATTGTCGGATGCATCTTCCCGGCTATCTGTCTTCTGAGCCATTTAACTTCTGTAATATTCTTTGTGATTGTGAGTGCTTTATCCATAAATTCGATCAGGTAGGATCCATCAGGTCGTTTTGAAATCTG
>JBNKZD010000101.1:0-15341 GCA_050301235.1 Chitinispirillaceae bacterium
TTAAATATTGATATAGCTATCATGTGTTCAGGTATACTATTAATTGTGTTTTTTTCTGTTTATAGTTTTTCAAAAAAAATGAATATTGAATACAGAGAACTGGAACAATTAAAAAACACTCTCGAAGAAAAAGTCTCCGAACGCACAAAAGAACTCGAAATTGCAAATAACCAAAAAACTAACGCCTTCATCAATATCGCCCACGAAATTAAAACCCCACTGACCATTATCAACAATAGCCTGTGCAGATATAAATCGCAGGTTTCAGATAATGAATTTCTCAGAGAAATCAACTATAATGTCGATGTTCTGCTTAAAAATGCAAATGATTTTATCGATACTGAAAAGCTCACAGACGGAAAAGCTCTTTATATTCATGACAGCAGTATCGACTTATCCAGATTATTAACTTTAAAAACCAATAGTTTCAGACATATCGCCGGAAATAACGGCATTACCCTTGTCCAGGACATTGGAAATGACATTATTATCAAAGCTGACCCTGTTGCAATTGACAGGGTGTTGAACAATCTCCTTTCAAACGCGATACATTACAACCGGCCATCCGGTTCGATTGTTGTCACGCTAAAAAAAACAGATGCTAATGTAACACTTGTTGTTAAGGACACCGGTATCGGTATCTCGCAGGAGCACCAGCAGCATATTTTCGAACCCTATTATCAGGTTTCTCACAAGAAAAAAAATTCCCAGGGTATCGGTATGGGATTGTATATTACATCAGAGATTATCAGATCACTCGATGGTACTATCGAGGTGATAAGCAGCAAAGGTGAAGGGTCATCCTTTATTGTTAACCTTAAAGCATGCAGCAATTCCGAACTTGCGGATGCAATTGTTGCCGATGTCACCGAACCGCTTGATTTTCCTGTTTATACAGAAATCGGTGATATCATACATGGGACAACGGATTTTCCGGTTCTGCTTATAGTAGAAGACAAAAAAAGTCTCCTTAAAGCTATACGGGACTACATGGCCGACAGTTTCGATGTTCTATGTGCAGTAAATGGAAAGGTCGCGACAGATAAAATAACAGCCATGAAAAAAATCCCCGATTGTATCGTTTCCGATATCATGATGGATGAGATGGATGGTTTTGAGTTTCTCGATACTATACGGAACGATGAGCGACTGAAAGCGGTACCATTTATTTTTCTCACTGCAAAATCGGCCGATTCCGAAAAGGTTGAGGGCCTGCAAAAAGGGGCAACAGCCTACATCCCCAAACCGTTTTCGATGGATGTGTTAAAAGCGAAAATCAATTCGATGCTGGAGTATAACATGCTCAAACAAACCGTATTTGAACTTGAAAAATACCACAGCATAGGGGTGATGACTGCCAGCATCTGCCACCAGATACTCAACCCTCTTGCAGGCATACGTGGACCGCTATTTGTTATAGAAAAAGCAATTGAAAAAGCTGGTGCCAGAAATGAAAAAATTGATCGGAACATCCTTTTTATTAAGGAGAACAGCAACAGAATTAATGACATAGTCGAAACCCTGCGCTCGCTCTTCAGAGGGCACGATTTTGCATTTGAAGAGATACGGGTAAAGCAGTATATTTCATCATTAGTTGCAATTTTTGCAGAAAAAGTAAATGACTATATAGAAATCGCCATCGAAATCGATGATAATCTGACAATACAAATAAATAAAGGTGCTCTGACTCAAATTATGATAAACCTGTTATCCAATGCTGTCGAAGCAATAACTGAGAAAGGAAAAATCCTGGTAACAGCTGATGAGCAAACAATTTCGATAAAAGATAACGGATGCGGTATACCGAAAGAGCATTTGGAGAAAGTATTTGACTTACACTATACGAGCAAACCGGAAGGAACCGGATTCGGGATGTATTTAGTTAAACAGCTTTCGGAAAGACTTGGAATAAAGATAACTATTCAATCGAAAGTTGGTGAAGGTACGGTGGTTGCGCTCGAGTTTGGGAATGGGCGTGTAACTGGGGTGTGAAGGGGCTGCAGATGTAGCGGGTTTTTGCTTTGCAGAACGACCTCACCCCCTGGCCCCCTCTCCAATGTGGAGAGGGGGGACTTGTTCAGTGGGTTTAGTTTACTTTTATAGTAACTTCTCTTTCTGGAGAGGGGTGGTTCTGTCGAGGAACCGGGGTGATTTACAGAGGTGCAAAAACCTGCGAAAATCGCGACGGCTGTCTCTTGAAAAAAGAACGGAAAGTTGATTTACCTTATGAATTCTGAAGACGACATACAAGACAACACAATTCCTAAGCGAAGTGTACTTTCAAGCGGTCTCATTGGTCTGCAGTCAGTCAGCAAATTCAAAAAAGAGTTTTCCAGAGCGCTACGCAGAAGAGAAACTCCTGCAGAAAAAATTCTCTGGCAGGCGATCCGTAATCGGAAATGCGCTGGCACAAAGTTCAGAAGGCAACAGGTAATAGATGGATTTGTTGCAGATTTTTATTGTGAAGAAGCAAAATTTGTCATCGAAACTGATGGCAGTGTTCATGAGAAAGAAGAAGTTATGCTAAATGACAAACGTAAAAATGCTGATTTTAAAGCTCGTGGACTATACATTCTGCGATTCGAAAATGATGATATAATAACCAATCTCTCATGGTGTCTCAACAAAATTAAGGAAGTTGTCTTAGCGCGAAAGCAATAGTTGTTTTTTCAACAGTTTCGGGAGGTGGAGCAGGATTCGCGGGTTTTTGCTTTGCAGAACGACCTCACCCCCTGGCCCCCTCTCCAATATGGAGAGGGGGGACTTGTTCAGCGGCTTTGGTTTACATTTTTTACCCCTTTCTTTCAGGAGAGGGGTGGTTCCGTCAAGGAACCGGGGTGAGGTTCCCATGATTGCAAAACCTGCGAACCTTTGCGAAATGTAATCACTACGATTGATAAACATTTTTTAAAACTTTTTATCTTGCTGGTGACTAAATGAAAATTCTCGTAGTAGACGATGAAAAATCGGTGATATCCTCAATAACTGACATTTTCGAGGGTGACGATGTACATGCATTCCAGAATCCGGAACTTGCACTTTCCGCAATAAAGGACGGCTGTGAGTATGATATAGTGATCATGGATTACAGAATGCATAAAGTCAATGGGTTGGAATTACTTAAAGAGATCAGGAAACGCAGTTCGTCGTATAAAGCAATTCTCCTTACTGCATACAGTACCGAACAGATCCTTGAAGAAGGCATTAATAAAGGGCTTTTCAACCATATTATCAAAAAATCATTTGATCCTGAGGACCTGAAAATAACTGTTGAAGAACTGTACCGGGTCTTGCAGAAAGAGAGAAATGAAAAGCAGGATTATTATACCCGCCTGCAGAAAGACCTTGCATCGATTATCGAAACTGATTCAAAGTTCGTGTATGCAAGTGCAAAAATGAAGCAGCTCTATAATTACGTAATAAAAATTGCCAAATCTAACAATCATGTGCTGATAGAAGGAGAAAGCGGTACTGGCAAGGAAATCGTTGCCCAGCTGATTCACAAAAACAGCAGCCGCGCAAACCAGCAAGTGCTTAATGTCAATTGTTCAGCAATATGCGAAAATACGTTCGAATCTGAAATGTTCGGGCATAAAAAAGGTTCATTTACAGGGGCCACTACAGATAAAACAGGGAAATTCAAAGCTGCTGACGGTGGAACTATTTTTCTTGACGAAATAGGCGATATGCCACTCCCGCAGCAGGCAAAATTGCTGCGTGCGATTGAAAATATGGAGATATCACCTGTAGGCGGTGGCGTAGAATATGTGAATGTCCGGATAATCTGCGCAACAAACAAGAACCTGCCCGAAATGGTTGAAAAGGGTACATTTCGCGAAGATCTTTATCATAGACTCAATGTTGTTAACATCATCATACCACCGTTACGAGACAGGCAGGAAGACATACCTTTACTTATTGCTTATTTCATGGCAGAAATATCGAAAGAAGAAGGTACCGAAAAGAGTATCAGCCCGGATTGTATCGAATATCTTAAAGCTCAGGAACATAAAGGGAATGTCAGAGAATTGCGAAGTCTCCTTAAAAAATCCTTTTTCTTTTCAGGTGGCAAAACAATTTCACTAGCTGACATTAAACAATCTCAGAACAACGGGCATTCGCGAGTTGCAAATGCTATCAATCCTTTTGATCAGGACATTACTCTTACCGAACTTGAAACTCAATACATCCGTTACCAGCTTAAAAAGCATAATGGTATCCTTTCAGAAACTGCTCCAATACTGGGTATTGAAACCAGTAATTTGAGTAGAAAGTTGAAAAAACTCGGAATATCGGTAAAAGATTTCAGAGATATTTCTATGTAAAATCACTAATTATGTAATTATTGTCCCATTTTAAGTATTTACGGATCCATCGTCAGTAAAATCGGATAGCTCAGGTCTATTTCTACAACGTTAGGATTACTGTTCCGGTCGTCGAGCGGAGTCGAGACGACGCATTTTAAGCAAAACACGCTTGTCATTTCGACTCCGCTCAATGACCTTTTTGATGCGATTTAGGTATTTTAACGTTGTAGAACTATATATCCAGAAGAAATTGGAACTCTTAATGGATAGGTTTTTCGGTAACAGTTCTCTTTTATTTACTATTATAGCCCTGCTATGTCTTCTATCTGTACTTTCTGGTATTATTGTTTTAAAATGGTACCTGCACTTTTCAATGCAGAGGAAAATGGGCCGGCGGGTGCGACGGGCTGCAGCTGGTGAAAAAAATGCTAACAAATACCTTCGGGATCATGGCTTTACCATTCTTGATGAACAGGTTCATATTGAAAGACTGATCAAGGTGGATGGAAAATCTCTTCCATTTACGCTTCGTGCAGATTTTATCGTTAAAAAAGGTGGCCATCGGGCTATTGTCGATGCTAAAAGCGGCATTGAAGCTGCGGATCCAGCCAATCCCGACACGCGACGGCGGATGTTTGAGTATGGCTGCTATTATGATGTCGATGAGGTGTATATTTACGACGATATTCAGAAAAATCTGAAAAAAATAGTATTTACAGATGCTTCTCTCAAAAAAAACAACTTGAAGCCATTTCTGATCGGTTTTGTTAGCGGTGTGTTGTGTTGCGGTGGAATAATTCTTATTATGATAAAAATGGCTTGAGTGTCTGCAGCAGTTCTGCAATGTAAAACGACATGTAATCACTGTTTATTGCGGATGCGTGCGGGTAGATCAACACACTGGGGTGATTCCAGAGCGGGGAATCGGGTGGCAATGGTTCAGTCTGAAATACATCCAGCCCGGCACCGGCTATTCTGTTGTTGTCAAGAGCCCACAGCAGATCTGTTTCATTGCAGCAGTTCCCCCGACCGAGGTTGTAGAAAAAGCTCGATCTGTTTGTAAAATTGAAAAAATCCCTGTTAAAAATGTTATTTGTGGACTCATTTGAGGGGAGAATACTAACGATGTGATCTGCTTTGTCTATGTGCTGATAAATCTGTGCCGGTGATATAATAAGATCTGCACTGGCGTCACGCAGCGGGTCTGGATCTGAACGCTTTACAGCCCAGATCGTGCAGCCGAATTGTTTCAACAGTTTCGCACTGGCTCTGGCAATTGAACCAAATCCATAAAAGAGAATTGTCTGGGAACCAAGCCTTTTTCCACTGCTGTAGGTGTTACGGTTCCAGTTATGCTGTTTCTGATCTGCTAGTGCCCGGTGAAACTGTTTGTTAAAAAAGAGAATCATTGCTATAAGTGTTTCGGTCATAAGCGGACCATGAAAAGTTCCATGAAAAACCGGGATTTGTTTATCTGCAACACGTTCGATCCATTCAGATCCCGCTGCCGGTGTAAAGATTGCCCGTAATCGGCTGGCTTTGCAGTACCACTCCTTCTTAAATTTCCAGGTTATCAAAATATCATATAAATGAAGCGATTGCTCGAGGGTTTCAAAATCTTTGATTATAGTAAACGTATGTGATGGAAAACCGGTGTGAAGGGGAGATACCATCTCCGCTGTAACAGAAAATGCATCGATTCTACTGACAAGACAGATGCCAACGTTCATGATTTAACAGATTTCTGCAATCTTCTTTAATAATGCAACGGTATCGTTCCATCCAAGGCAGGGATCAGTTATTGATTTGCCATAAACTGTGCCGTCCGGTTTCTGATTTCCTTCTTCGATGAAACTCTCTATCATAAGTCCCCGAACAATATCAGAAAGTAATGGAGAGTAGTTTCGGCTTCGCAATACTTCCATTGAGATGCGGATCTGCTCTTTAAACTGCTTGCCTGAATTATCATGGTTTACATCAATAAAAATCGATGGGTTGAGTAGTTTACGGGTAATGTAACTGTTTGACAGTTCAATCAGATCTTCGTAGTGGTAATTTGGAATCACTCGTCCGTAGTGGTCGATGGCTCCCCGAAGAATGCAATGTGCCAGTGGGTTACCACTTGTCAGTATCTCACATCCATTGTATGAAAATACATGGGGTATCTGCGCAGCGTAAATTGAATTGAGCATCACTTTGAAATCACCGCTGGTCGGATTTTTCATGCCAATTGGAATGTCAAGTCCGCTGGCAGTCAGGCGATGCTGCTGGTTTTCAACCGAACGCGCTCCTACAGCAACATAACTGAGCAGATCATCAAGGAATGGAAAGTTATCAGGGTACAACATTTCATCAGCAGCAGTAAGGCCGGATTCACTCAGTGTTTTTATGTGCATTTTTCGGATAGCAAAAATTCCTTCTGCAATGTTTGGTCCTTTGAGCGGGTCTGGTTGATGTGCCATTCCCTTGTACCCTTCACCGGTTGTTCTGGGCTTGTTAGTATAGATTCTGGGGATAAGCAGGAGCCGCTCTTTCAGCTCTTCCTGTACCTTTGCAAGACGGACAACATAATCACACACTGCTGCTTCATCGTGTGCACTGCATGGCCCTATGACAATGATAAGTCGCTTGTCTTTCTTTTCAAAAATTGCACTGATCTCACGATCACGCTCTTTTTTCAATTGTATGAGAGTTGCCGGAACCGGCGTTTGCAGCTTTACTTCATCGGGCGATGGAAGTCTTCGTATCGATTTGAAACTCATGATATTTCCTGTTGATTTTTACGTAGGAAGAAGAGACTCTTCAACAAAGGGCACTTCTTCATGGAGGAAGTACCATTGTTCCGGATTTGGGGCTACAATGTTTTCCAGAGATGTGTAAAGGTTACTGATAATCATTGATGGATCTGTGGTATCGATCTTATCAATATGTAAACAATATCTGTTCCCGGTCGTTCGAACGGTAAAAATGGTAAACACATCAAGGTCGGTGCCTGAATAGCGTATTATACGATCGATACCAGCACCTCCCCAGACCATCTGACCAAAAAGTGGCACTTTTTTACTGTACTCAGTTTTTTCATCAAAGATGCTCAGCAGGATCTCTTTTCGTCGCAGTGCAGCTGCCATCTCCATTGCAGCTGCGGTCCCGGCTCTGCCGATCTGAATAAAATTGATTTTTCCAAATTCTGCTTCATTGATCAACTGTGCCGCTCTTTCTGATGCCATCTGAGCCAGGGTTTCGGTTTTGAATCGAAGGACTGTATTTACCGGAAGTTTATATGCTGCAAGCAGTGGAGTCGAAAATTCAACTGCACCAAAATGACCATTTGCCAGAAGAACTGCTTTTCCCTGGGAAAGAGAGTTCTTTAACTGTTCGATGCCGTTATTAACGGTAATATTTGATAGTAAAAATTCTCGAAATTGAATCGGTGGCAGACACAAGCCAAGAAGCTTTTCGTAATAATGAAGAATAAGATTGTGTTGAAAAACAGTGATGCTTTCTTTATCTGATTTGAACCCGAATGCATCCAGATTGCTTCGAATAAACAAGCTCTCTTCCGGGTGCAGCTGAAACCATTCATTCCCCTTCGAAAGAATTGTGGTCAGGAGTTTTTCAGGATCCTCATCCCTGGTGCATCGCATTACTTCATTGCATTGTAAAAATTCGCTTAAACTCATCTCTGATACCCGAAATAAATGTAGTACGGTTTAAATGAGTAAAAGATAATATAAAGATTGATGGTCCCCAAGTCATTTTATTCAGGTCTTTCCCAACATTTTTTTCACGGTAGCTTTAAATTCATTTAAATCAAAGGGTTTTGAGATATATTCGTCGGCTTTCAGGATCTTGGTGCCAATCAGGCGATCTTTTTCGGTTGATTTCGCTGTTAGAAGCATGACTCTGGTTGATTGAAGCTGTGGATCATCTCTAATATATTTAAGTACTTCCCATCCATCCATTTCAGGCATCATTACATCGAGAACTACAAGATCGTATTTATGCTGCGAAAGGAGTTTAAGTGCATCAAAACCGTTATCAACAACGACTGCTAAATACCCCATCGTTTTTATAATCAATCCCAGCGATTCTCTTATCCCCTTATTATCATCAACAATAAGAATTGTGATCGTATCATCCATTAATATTGTCCCAGATGAAGTATTGTGTTCCTGAATGGTTTTGAGTGTATCTGAACTCATCTGTTAGCTGCAAAAATAGCACCTGTGTTTTAAATCGGTAATTTTTATATTTTTTTGAAATTTAATAAATTAGATTTGTACCATCGTATGAGATAATGATATGTTATGTAAGCAAGCCCTGTCAGGAGGGCAAACATCGTTGTGAAAGGAGATGTATGTTAATACCTACAGAATGTACGCTATACAGTGGTGGCCATCAGGGTGCGGAGTCCTTTTTCGGGGAATGTGCTGAGAGATGGGGAATTAAGGAAGTGACCTATTCATTTGATGGACATTTCATTAAAAGAGAAAAAAATGTTGTTATGCTGAGTGATACAGATCTCAGTAAGGGCGACATCAGTATGGATATCGTTTCCATGCATATGCACCGGACATTCGGACATTCTGATGCAATTCGAAAAGTACTTCAATCCATATTTCATATGGTTAATAATGGATCCCAGGTTTTTGCTGTTGGAATTATTCAGGATGATTCCACAGTGAAAGGTGGTACAGGCTGGTGTGTTGAGCTTGGAAAGTTTTTAAATAGAAATGTGCATGTTTTTGATAAAGTTCGTCATGGCTGGTTCACCTGGAAAAGAGGGGAATGGGTTGCAGAGTTTCCGGTGATTTCTGAAAAAACATTTTGTGCCAGTGGTTCGAGGACCCTTACCGATGAATCCATCAAAGCAATTGAGGAGTTATTTTATCGGTCGTTTGGAAAAGGATTGAAATAATATTTTTTTTCGCTTGCTATTCTCCAACTTCCCGGGTAGAATAATAAATAGCAGGCGCCGCATGTAAGTGCGGTGAAAGTATTACAGCATTTACCTCCTTCAATAAGTGGCTCGCGTCATTATCTGGTGCGAGCCACTTTTTTTGGGGACCGATCAGCCGGATCTGTTTCAGTCAATAAACAATATTGATTATCTACTTGATATATCAACGAATGTGTCAGCTGAAATTGATTGCATTTTTTAAAAGTTGATGGTACGATAAAATTAGTGTATTGTAAAATAAAGTACATCATTTTATGATGTGTTCCGGGTGGGTTATGAAAAAATGTTTTTTTATGGTGTTGTTTTCAATACTGAATGTTATGAGTCAGGATCTTATACGTCCTCAGAAGTTTACAGCTACAAGTCTGGGCGGACTGGTGGATCGCTGGGATACAAAAACATCACAATGGCTGGCTTGTGATGACAGAGCGCATTGCGAAATTGGTGGATTGTATGCGACAAAAGCTGCTTCCCAGGTACAGATCACATTTGAACCTGCTATAATTTTAACCGTGAAAGAGAGCAGCAGGATCAAATTAAATAATCTTCAGGTGAATGAAAGCAAGAAGATGATCCGGATGCATATTGCATTAGAGCAGGGAAATTTTGAGATCAAAACATCCGGGTTGCAGAATATGACACTTTTTTTGACTCTACATACACCAGTTGCAGTTGTAATGACAAACACCTGTGAAGCAACTATTCATGTTACCAGCGATTCCACAATACTTAATGTGACTACAGGAGAGATGAAAGCCGAAAACCGCAGTTCGCAGATTCGAGCGGTTGTTCCGGAAAAATATCAGGCTGTCGTTACGGGCAAAACACCCGATGTCATAGTAACATCTGCGACAGAAATTGAACCGATCCAGAAGAAAAGTGCCAAACTTCCAACGATAGCAATACTTTCTGTGCAGACAAATGGTGTAAGTAAAGGGAATGCATCAAATGTTGCAAATTATGTGGCTGAAAAGTATCAGGAGGTGAATTCCGGTTCAAAAGTATTGTACCTGGATGATATCAAGGAGATGCTCAGGGTAGAGAATGGTGTAGGACTGCTGGATTGTTTCACCGATTCATGTATCACAAAAATTGGAGCTTTTCTTGGTGCAGATCTTGTAATTATTGGAAATTTAGGTCAATTGGGTACTAATTATCTGTTTTCACTGAAAATGGTAGATGTTACAAGGGATAAAACATTGTCAAGGGTAACAAAAAAGGTGGAGTCGGATGTAGGATTGATATTGAATGAGATACCTGATATGGTATCCAAACTCGCCACAGTCCATAGTTTAACACTTGCAAATAATGAATCCGGGACTGGTACAGCAGCATCAGGGACTGTATCTGAAACTCCCTTTCTTGAAAAGGATATCTGGATAAATCCGGGCACCTTTAAAATGGGGCTTGATTTTGATGGTAAGACATTTGATGCGATTCCGGTGCATACAGTAAAATTAAAGGGCTTTTACATTGATAAATATGAGGTAACACGGGAAGATTTTCAGAAGGTAATGGGAACTAATCCATCCTCAAGTAAAGGGTGTGATAATTGTCCGGTTGAAAATGTAACCTGGTATGAAGCCGACCAGTATTGTAAAAAGGTTGGAAAAAGGTTACCCACAGAAGCTGAGTGGGAATATGCGTGTCGCGCAGGGACAACTACCAGGTTTCATTATGGAGATGTTCTCTCTGGTGAACAGGCGAATTTCGATTCGAAATCACCCTTCGGTGGGGTACCAGCATCAGCACCAAAAAACAGAGTTGTTCCAGTGGGGGGATACAAACCAAATGCCTGGGGTTTACATGATATGCATGGAAATGCTGCAGAATGGTGCCAGGACTGGTATGATGCGGTGTATTACGGAAATTCAACGGATACAGATCCTCGGGGGCCCAAAGACGGCAAACTTAAAGTTGTCAGGGGAGGGGCCTGGAACGGTGCTGCAACAACGCTGTTTTCAGGGAAACGTTTCGCATATAACCCACAGATCCGCTTACCATCAATTGGATTTCGTTGTGTGAAAGATGATTATGGGAGTAAGTGATTGTGCTTGAATAGAAGTCTGAACAAAAATCATAAAACAACTCTTCCGGCTATAGTGGCTTTTTCCCAAGGGTACCCCTTTTAAGGTATCCGAATGTTATATTATCACCTGGGGTTATTTTTCGGCTTGCATACTTATGAGCGCATGAACAGTGTGTTATGATAACATCACATTTGGGATTTAAACGCTTATATTATTATACTAGCAAATTTTTGTTATCCTGAGACAGTATGTAGCTACCGGGTGAAAAATACCAGTGTAGAGATAAAGAGAATAATGCTTGTTATACATCAAAAAATCCGTATAGTAGTATTTATTACACTTCTTGTACACACAAGCGTTTTGTGCACGTCCTACCTTGGAATTTGTGCGCTGCCGGGTTATCCAGCAGAAATTCATGGTGTATCAGAGTTCCCCAAAAAATTACAGAAACGTCTTCAGTTTGAACATCTTGCGGGTGGTATTACTCCAATAATTATCAATGATTCCCGGTGTGACAGTTGTATTGCGGTTATTTGCGGTGAGGTAAAAATGGTAGATTCCGCAAGGTTTCTTCACCTGAAACTCTCAGACAATTCAGGGACAAACATTGATGAAAAAGATTTTCCGTTATCGTTATATTCAATTGATGATATTGTTGATCTGGTGGTTTTGAAAGTAAATAATTTTCTCGAACGTAAGTTTTTTGTAAAGGTGCGGATCAGTTCGATGCCTCTTGATTGTGATCTGTACCTTAATGGCGTTAAGGTTGGAGTTACTCCTGCTGAACTTACTCTGGAGAAAGGGAGATACAGAGTATCACTTGAACATGAATATTGTGGTGTTTACCGTGATTCACTTCTGCTCTCTCCGGGAAGGGATGTTGATTTAAGCGCTACATTAAAGTTTATAGGTTATCCTGCGAAACCATTTTTAGCTGGATCGGTAGTACTTTCATTAATTACAACTGGTGCCTGGCTGACAGAATACAGCCTGCATAAGCAATACTCTGCGCTCCCACCGGGTTCAAGTAAGTTCAACAACTATTTCAAACGATATCAGACAGCAAATTATATTCGCATAGGATTACTCAATACCGGTGTTTTGAGCTGGTCATTTACCAGTGTTTTTTCAATAAAGAATAATAGTTTAAAAAGAAAACTTTTTTCGTCTAATTAAAATCATTGAACAATCTGATGAATACCTCTAACAAATATATAGATGAAGATGAGGGGCTGCGGATTTCCCGGGCTGCGCAGGGCGATAAGCAGGCTTTCTCAGATTTGTTTAACCAGTACAGGATAATGGTATACAGAATTGTATATCGGTTCCTGGGGGTTTCGGAGGATGCGGATGATGCTGTACAGCAGATATTTATCGAGCTTTACAAATCTCTTCCGGGATACATGGGAAACTCGAAATTTACAACGTGGCTTTACAGAATAGCAGTCAATGTTTCGATTCAATACATAAGGAAAAGAAAACGGGGCTCCGATTTTGAAAGTTTCAATGCGGAATCTTACGTAGATACATCTCAAAATACAAGTTCATCAGTTGAGCAGAAGGAACTTCAGAAACAGATAGCTGCTGCAATGGATGGAATACACGAAAGGAAACGGACCGTTCTGGTGTTACATGATATGGAGGGCTTGACTATGGAAGAGATTTCCGGGATTACCGGTCTTCCGCTGGGGACTGTTAAGAGCAGGTTGTTTCACGCAAGAGAAGAATTGCGTATCAAATTAAAGAAACAGCTGGGCTGATTATGAATTGCAAAAGTGTATGTAAATTACTGGATGAATATATTGACAAGTACTGCGATGATAGTACTTCAGCCCGGGTGAGAGAACATCTTGATAAGTGTGATTCGTGTTCGACTGAATATGAAGCTCGTTTACATCTTAGAGCTGCAATGCGCAGTTTCCCGGTCCCTGCAAAGGCTGATGCTCAGTGGCAGAAGATTGAGAATTTTGTTAAAAACGAAATTGAGCACATAACTCTGGAAAAACGAGTTGTTCCATTTAAAAAGACCGTATCTCTGCAGTTACGTGTTGCAGCTGTTTTACTACTGATGCTGTTTGCTGCTATTCCGTTCATACGAAATCAAATGAGAAATCATCAGGGCGGCTATCAACAACCTGTTCTGCCACAACTTGTCAGAGCAGAAGGAACTGTTTCTCTGAATGGTATCATTTGTTCCGATCAAAGTAAAAATTTAAATATTGGCAGTGTGGTTTCTACCACAACAGGTTCTCAGGTGATTATTCAGGCTGATTCCGGAAGTAGTATCAAGCTTGAGGAGAAGTCTTCGATCAGAGTGAAGACATTTTCAAAAAAAAGTCAGACATTTCAGCTTGATTATGGTGTCGTTTCGGTACATGTTGCAAAGCGCAGAGAGGATCAGCTCTTTTCTGTAAAAACAAAAAATGCTGTCTGTGAAGTTGTGGGGACGCGGTTTTCGGTGAAGTTTACCGGGGATAGTGCAAAGCCGGCAACCATACTTACTGTAAATGAAGGCTGTGTTCGGTTCCGTACTCTGGATGGTAATGCGGTGCTTGTAAATAGTGGCGAAAGTTGCAGTATTAACGGTTCTGCAATCGAAGAGAAAGTTCCTGTAAGTACCGAAAAGAAAGCGGTTGGCGATCTTTTGTCAAAAAAGGCAATCGAATCGGTTATTCGTACACAGGATAAAAAATTGGTAGCAGAAAAGAGAGCTTCCCGTAATGACTTATCCCTTACGGTTTCTGATTATATCGGTCTCACACGTGAAACAGATTCGTTAATCGACATGGACAAGTTTTCTGATGCTTTGCAATCGATAGATAAAATCATGTCGTCACCAGCACTCAAACCGGATCAACTTTATGATGCGACCATGAAAAAGGTGCGTATATTAAAACGGCTGCAGAAATATCAGGATGTTGCTGTGTTACTGGAGAGAATTGCTACAGGAAACTTCCGAAAAGAGTATTGCGGTAATGCACTGTATCAACTGGCAATTCTTCAGGAAAAGGAACTGAAAAATAATGATAAAGCGATAGAGATGTTAAGAAAATATGTCAGTTTACATAGTGATGGTGTGATGATATCTGATGCATACTATTCGCTTGCGGAAATTCTTCATCAGAAAAAAGATTTTAAAGCTGAAGCAACGGTGTATAATCAATATATTGATGCTTTTGGCAATACCGATGGTGCACAAAGTGCTGTATATGCGCTGGCAAGTCTTTATAGCAAAGAACTTAACGATTGTAACCGCGCTCTTGGACTCTTTACACATCTGGAGAAGTCCAATCCAAAGGGTGAGTACGCTGAAGATGCTTTATTCTGGAAAGCAAATTGTTTGAATGCACAGGGCAAAGCAGCTATGGCAATCGAAGCCTACAAGGAATATCTGGAAAGGTATCCTGGTGGTCGCTGGGTAATGGATGCGAAAGCAAGAACAATGGCAAAAAATGATCCCGGAGCACAAGGACGATGAACATGATGCTTAGAACATTTGTTTTTCCTATACTAAGCATATTGCTGCTCTTATCTGGTTGTGCACAGAGGGATAACCGTTTTGATCCTTCAAGCCCTCTGCATGTTGATATTCCACCAATACTGAAGGTTACGTGTGATTTTGGACTTGTTTCAGTATTAAAATGCATCAGTGACAGTGAATTTATTGTACGACCGCATACTAAAGTAAGCTTTAAAGCTGATGGGTATGAGGCTGAGTCTGAAAAAAAACTTCCGGTTTTGATTAAGACAATTCAAAATGGTGAAATTAAAAATATAAAACAGGATGTCGCCGAAGCCGAAATTGATCTAGGTGATAGTGGCAGGACTGAAATCATTTTTGAAACCACTGATGATACAAGGCTCAGCACCCGGAAAAAATACGTTTTTGAGATACAACCCTATAGGAGTGCGGTCATTACTTCATTTAAAACAGAGTCAGATACCATAAAAATTGGAAGAACTGTAGATGCTGTTTTTGTAACGACCATCACCGATCCGGACACAATGCTGGATTCTCTAAAATTTATTTGGGGTGTTTCTCAG
>JBNKZD010000102.1:0-15464 GCA_050301235.1 Chitinispirillaceae bacterium
CTCCATATTCATCTGTTTTATTAAATTATTTACCAGAACTGGATGGACCAATAACAGAAGTCTTTGGAAAATACTTTATTATCTCATATGCGAGTTTTTTCTGGTCATAATTTGATAAGGCAAAATATATAACCAAAACAACATTTATTGTTTGAAAATGTGCTGGTAGCCCCCCAAATTTATTATCCTTGTGTGATTTCTGAAATAATATTTTTAATGATATACATATTGTAAGTGTTCAACAAGATGTAATTTAAAGTATATGGAACTTTAAATGCGAAGAATTGTCTATATGAGTGATGTCCAGGTTCTAAAAACAACCGAAAAAAGTGAAGCAGAAGCTGAAAAACCTGCTCTGGCAGAGGATGAGGACCTGCGGTTAATTCGACTATTTATTGATGGGGATCGTATCGCTTTTGATCGAATAGTCAAAAAGTATCAACATCAAATAATAGCGTTTTGTGTTCGGCAGCTTGGTAATTTCAATGATGGTGAAGAAGCTGCTCAAGAGACATTTATAAAAGTATATCGAAATATCAACCTGTTCAGGGGTGATTGCCGCTTTTCGACATGGATATATACAATTGCTGTTAATACCTGTAGAAATATGGGTCAATCCTGGTGGAACAGATTATGGAAAGGTGCGTTAAAAATTGACAAACCTGTTTCGACTGAGGATGGTGAAGAGGAGATCCGGGACCTCAGGGACACACGGAATCTTCCATCAAAGGACCTTGATCGAAAATGTCAGGCGGAGGTAATCAAAGCGGCGATGTCAAAACTGCCGGCAATTCATAGAGAGTTGATTATACTGAGAGATTTTCAGGATTTGCATTATGAAGAGATCGAAAAAATTACAGGGTTGTCATCAGGGACGATCAAATCCCGCCTTTCGAGGGCCAGAGCAGCGCTCCAGAATGAACTGAAAGGGTTGAAACTATGAATATCGACCGTTCTCGTGAACTTCTGTATGATTATGCCCACGGGAAACTTTCTGACCAGGAACGCTGTGACATTGAGGCGCAGCTTCTGAATTCCGAAGATTTGCGAATTGAGCTAAAAAAAATAACTTCGTATTATGCAGCGATTGATGAAATAGATCCAGTGCCTGTGCCTGACCGTTTTCTTGAAAAAGTTCATCAGCGGATTGAATTGCGAGAGAAAAGAAGTCTTTTTGCCAGACTTTTATACCCCTTACATTCGAAACTGCCAATCGAACTTGCTGGTGTAGCCGCAACAGTCGTATTGGTAATTTTTATTTTCATCCCTCAGCTTGAAAAGAAAAATTATTCTGTACACGAACCTGTGATTTTTGATAAAGTAACACCGGAACCATCTGCTTCTAAGGATGAGATGGCAGGACAACCGGGTGCCTCCATTTCTGTCACCGAAGAAACTGTGAGTGAGGAACTGGGAAGTTCAGCCAAAAAGGAAATCTCTGTTAATAAAGATAAACGGCCGGTTTCTTCTATGAAGCAGCTACCGAAAAAATCTGTACCAAAAGCGATCAAGCGCTCCCCAACTGCAAATGCGGGAGTAAAAAAGGTGGATGAAGTAAAATCTATGCCGGCTGCAGAACAGTTATCGGAAAATGTACCAGGCTCAGTACCCGTTCCTGTTCCCGAACCAGCACGACAATCGGTTACGGAAAACAACGAAATGGACAAATCACAATATGCTGCTGCAATGGCTCCGGTGGAACAGGAGAATGAACTGCAAAAATCATTTAGTGAAAGTGAAGAACAGGCATCTGAACCTGGAAGAAAGGCAGCATCATTTAAACAAAAACGAATGAGGGCACGATCAGCATATTCAGAAAGAGTGGATGCAAAAGAGGGGGCATCTACTGTGGATCTCGAAACAGTAGTATCAAAAAAAATTACTGCACTGCTGGCAAAATATAAAATGAAATGTGCTGTTAAAGAGTTCACAGGGCATACAAGCAACTGTTCGGCTTCAGGAACTCCCGCAGCAGTGACATCGTTTCTGCGTGAGATAAAGGAGTTACCGGATGTTTCATTACTGAAGGTGATACCTGAGAATTATAGTGCAGCACTCGATAGTGTTATCGTAGAATTTACTGTAAAAGGTAAAATGGAATAAGCACTATTGTCTTGATACTATTTAAGAACGTGATCAAAAAAAGGAGTTTTTCAATGTTCAAAAAGATCTTATTCTGCAGTGTAGTGTTTGGTTTGAGTAGTCTCTTTGCGTATGATTTTGAAGAGGAGGGTGAGCATTTGTCATGTGTGATTTCGATGGAAATGAAAATGTCTCCGGTCTATCCTGATGATAAAACCGGACGTTCATTTATAGTGGTTAAACTTAAAGACAAAAGCGGGAATCCTCTTCCGGGCAAACAGATAGAATTCAGTGCATCATGGGGCACTTTTCAGTGTTTGTTACCTGAAGATATTATGACCGGCAGTGGCGAATCGGTGGACGACCGCACCTGTTTTATAACAGATGCAAATGGCAAAGCAAAAGTTAACCTTCTCAACATTCAGTTGAATTCCCCCGTGAAAGTAAAAGCGAGTTGTGACTGCGGGGGATACTCGGTTAGTGCGACCGGTACATTGACAATGCGACATTCGAAAAAAAAGTGATTGGCTATTTCAAAAAAACGTGAGGGAAAAACTGTTCGAAGAGTACGCCGCTGCCAAAAACAAAGATTGCACCGGATATAAATGCAAGAATTCGAAAAAAGAGCTGCAAACGTGAACCACTGTTAAGTGCTTTAATGAGTTCATCCATGGACTGATATCGTTTATCCCTGTTTTTGGCGAGCATTTTTCGTAAAATTCTCACAGTCCGTCCGGAAATCCTGGGATTGTACTTCCTGGGTGAACTGAACGATCCAACCAGATGACGAGTCATTACTTCCTGAGCATTACCGCCCGTAAATACCATTTTGCCAGTGAGCATATAGTAGAGGGTTGCCCCCAGAGAATACAGATCAGATCTGCCATCGATATCACGTTCACCTTTGACCTGCTCTGGTGATGCAAAGTAAACTGATCCGACCATGAAACCTTCCTTTGTCAATGTCATGTGATCCGCATCACGGTGCATGACTACCCCAAAATCGGTAATTTTTGCAGACCCGTTTTCATCGATGAGGATGTTTTCCGGTTTAATGTCGCGGTGAACAATTCCTGAACTATGTGAAAAGTGAAGAGCTGAAGCAACTTTTTTGGTAATTGCCAATGCAGTTTTTTCAGGGAGGAGTTTATGTTTCTCAACAAACTGAGCCAGCGACATCCCGTTAACCAGTTCCATCGCAAAAAAGTAGCGTCTTCCGGCTTTGCCTGCATCATACAAAGTCACTATTCCCGGATGAACCAGCTTTGCGAGTGCACGAATTTCCTGAAAAAAACGTGTGACAACTGTTTCATCACGTGATGTTATGGCATTGAGAATTTTTAAAGCAACTTTACGTCCGGTGAATTCATGGACAGCTTCATAGACTTTTCCCATCCCGCCCTGTCCCAGAAGCTTTCCCAGTTGATATCCACCATAGAGATTGCCCCCTTCACCGAGCGTTGCAATCTCCTGAAGCTCAGAAATCTGTTCCTGGGTCATGAAATTCTGCTTAACGAAAATCTCCTCAAGTGAGCTCTCAAGACCGATTTTTTTACTCTTCTTTAAAAGCTCCTTCGACTCCTCATACTGCTCTTGTGACAGCCATTTTCTTTCAATAGCGAGCTTAATCACCGGAGTTTCGTAGCGCACTTTTTCTTTTACGACCATCATTCAACCTTTAGTACTAAAATTAATCTTCAGCTGCCATATTCTCAAAGAAGATTGTTCCATTTCCTTTATTTAATCCCTTGAACTATTTTTTTTGTATGGATAATCAAAAATTACTTGCACTGCTTAATGATCTAAAGGATCAGAATATTTCTGTCGACCAGGTTTTTCAGCAATTACGGGACCTTCCGTTTAAGGATCTTGGTTTTGCACGGGTTGATCATCATCGTGCACTGCGCAAAGGCTACCCTGAAGTGATCTTCTGCCAGGGAAAAACATCCCAGCAGGTGCTTGCTATTGCCCGAACACAGATTGAACATGGTGAAACTATATATGGAACACGAGCTAACGATGCCGTATGCGATTGTATTGAAAGTGAGATTGAAGGGGTCACTATTGATCGGACCGCCAGATGTTTCTGGAAAAAATCAGCTTCATGGCAACCAAAGCAGAATGTTCGTGGAAAAATTGTAATCTGTTCTGCGGGAACTGCCGATACTCCGGTAACCATGGAAGCGCTTCATACGGTTGAACTGATCGGACATCCCTGTGAGGTATTGTCGGATATTGGTGTCAGCGGCATTCATCGTCTGTTTGCTTCAAGAGATAAGCTGCTTGAAGCGTCGGTGATTATTGTAGTTGCCGGCATGGAAGGAGCGTTGCCATCAGTGATTGCAGGGTACGTATCCTGTCCGGTGATCGGGGTGCCAACAAGTGTAGGTTATGGTTCACATCTCAATGGTATGGTACCACTGCTTGCGATGCTTAACTCATGTGCATCGGGACTTACGGTGGTTAATATTGACAATGGATTTGGTGCGGGGTGTGCAGCAGTGGCAATCAATACGATTCAACATGGCAAATCCGGATTTAAAACCTTGTCACAATAGAATATGCAGGAAACAATGGTTCCAGTTATTAATGCCGTGTCCGATTGTGATAATGTTCCAAAAGGGCAGTATAGTCAATTGCTGGCTATGGTTTCTGCTGAGCGAAAAGCCAGAGCAGAACGGTTCCTGCGCTTTGAAGATTCCTGTCGCTCGGTGATCGCTGAAGCACTGCTTGTGTACACACTTCGACATGTCGCCGGTCTTGAACTCAGTAAAGTGACCCTCGCTGAAAATCAATGGAAAAAGCCGGTGATTCAGGAGCATGATGATGTTCATTTTAATATTACACACTCTGGAAAATGGGTGATGTGCATTGTTGACGCGTTTGAGGCGGGTATCGATGTTGAAAAGGTCAAGCGTGTTGATTTTGGCATCGTTCAACGTTTTTTTTCGATCCGTGAACAGGAGCTATTTAACCGGTGCACCACCGATGAAGAGCGGCTGAACTGCTTTTCCACACTCTGGGTACTCAAAGAGAGCTATATCAAGGCGATTGGACGAGGTTTAAATTGTCCGCTTGATTCGTTTTCAGTTATTCCCGATGTTCACAACAATGTTATACTGGAACGAAATGATCCCGCTTTACCCGATAAATATCTGAAACTCTATCCGATTGGTGATAGTTACAAGTGTGCAGCATGTTGCAGCACAAATACACTTCCGACTGATATTAAACTGCTTACAGTTAATGATCTGCTGGTGTAATCAGCAAATAAAAAAAGTGTTTAACGAAGTAGTGTATCAATTGCATTATATTTATGCAGGTAAACTCAAACAGATCACATCTATGAAATGGGAGTAGTATGAATCGTGTGAATAAAATTCTCCTTAATTTAGGTATTTCAATATCAGTAGCAACAGTAATGATGACCTCTACTGACGCGCAGCCTTTGAACGGCTGGGATCTAATCTGGTCGGATGAATTCAATGGAACTTCGCTGGATGGCTCAAAATGGCAGTTAGAGCTTAACGAAGGTGATCATGGGTTATCGGCTTATACCAATCGGCCTCAGAATCTGTCTGTATCTGATGGCTGTCTGGTTCTTCAGGCACAGAAAGAAAGCTACAATGGGGCGCAGTATACATCTACTCAGGTTTCGAGCAGGAACAAGGGGTACTGGAAGTATGGGCGTTTTGATATCAGGGCTAAACTACCTGTCGGTAAGGGAATGTGGCCGGCTATCTGGATGATGCCCAACAATCGGGCTTACGGAGTGTGGCCTCAAAGTGGTGAAATAGACATTATGGAAAATCTTGGTGCTAATACCAGACTGTTCTACTCAACACTTCATCACAGCATAACAAATGAGATGCTTCAGGGTACGTATACAACGCCTGAAGGTCAGTCGCTTTCCGACACATTTCATGTGTATACAATGATCTGGGATACCGGTTCGTTTGCATTTTATATTGACAGCGTACACAATTACTATAACACTAACTCCTGGTCACCAAAAAATGTAGCGTATCCCAAACCGTTCGACCAGTCTTTTTTCATGATGTTTGATCTTGCAGTTGGTGGAGATTGGGGTGGACCTCCGGATAACTCGACCGTGTTTCCGCAGAAGATGCTGGTTGATTGGATTCGTGTGTACAGAAAGAATAATTCTACAGAAATTGGGCATCCTGCTGAAAATAGAAATTTTAAAAAGAGCCCTGTTACAGTATCTGGAAAATGGTTCGAAATGGATCTGAAAACTGGTGCTTCAGTCAATTTCAGCCTTCACGATATGGCTGGTCGGGAGATTGTTCGGGTAAATGACTTCCGCAATGCTTCTCAGACTCGTGTGCCCGTTCCTGCAGGGTTAAGTCGTGGATTTTATATGTGGAAATTAGTGGCGGATGGGAAGGTGAGTACGGGGAGATTCTTTGTGAATTAAGCAATTCTATCAGGATGTTGAGAAACATAATATGAGAAAAAATGTTCTGGTAATTGTGGTTACAATTGGAATGTTTGCAGGTGCAATATCCCAATCGGGTAATTTCCGGGTTGTTTAAAATGTGAAAAAAGAGAACGTACTATTTATCCATTCACGATAATGAGATAAAAACCCATTCGTTGTCTAATGGCAATGGCATTGTGTGATTATTGGTTGTTTGTCTTTGATTGACTTGTTGAAGGATAGATCAATCGAAAAAGACGACTGTTGTTAGTAGTATCGTTCTCCTGAAGATCTGATGTTTCAGCCGATACTTTAGCCAGTTTTTCTTTGCCTGGATCCGGGGATGTAAAGCGAATGGGTAGTGAAAGCAGTGATTGCGGTTGTATTGATGTGTCTTTTTTTCCAAGAACTGTTCCTTTCAGATCCTCTATCTTTACGATAGCCATTTCGGTATAGGTCCCCTTGTTCCAGAGCTGCACAGATGAATTGAGCTGCTGCTCATCAGGGGTACAGAAACACTCTATGCCGGAAATCTCCACATCCCGGGTGTCGTCAATAATCGTCACGTCTCGGTATTGAGTATTATCAGCATCATCTTCATCCCCGTTTAACACAGCCGTTATTGTCAGGAAATGTTGTCCCTGAGGCTCCTGTTCCGTATTCCACTGAAACACATACTGACTTGATTGATCTGGTTTAATTGTCAGTTTTGTGGTTGCTATCGTTTTTGAAACGGTTTGATCGGTTAGTACAAGCGAAATATCATGGATAAAGTTTCCCTGGTTTTTAACGGTTACGATCAGCTGAAGATGTTCGCCCCTGATGCCCCACTGTGGAACTTTAAATCCGGTGATCATTACATCATGATCCGGTTTGGGGAAATATTGAACAGCTTTTAATGCATCGAGAAATCCCCAGCCGCTTACACAGTCCCACCCGTTAGGCTGTGGATCAAAACAGGATTGTTCAAGAGCCTGTCTGATTTTATCATACCCGTTGATTCCCTTGGCTGAAAGCAGGGCTGCTGTTACGGAAACATAGAGTGTTGCCACTGATGTTCCGCAAAGAGTCAAGTTACTGACTTTTGAAAGTACGATTTCTCCTGGAGCACTCAAATCAATATAATCGCCGCCCACTGAACCCTTCTGGCGAATTCCCTGATACCCATGGCTTGCAACCGCAAGGCAATATTGATTATATGCTGCTGGAAAAATATGTTTTTTGGCACAGGCTGCACTATCTGATGCAGCACAGAAAATGTTTAAACCGCGATTGAATGCTTTCATGATCGCATGTTGAAGCAGTGGAGCATCAGGGCTGCCTGCGTTAATAGCAATAATTTGATATCCTTTATCAATGCACTGCCAGATGCCTTCAATCAATCTGGAACTGCGAACTTTTTCATCGGGTGCAGCAATACTGATCGGTATAACTCTGACACCGTTGAAAAAATCTGCAATGCTTTCGTATGGATGAGTGGCAACATCAATATAGCCGATGGAAATATCTGAAAGTGTGCCGTCGATAACCTTTTGAGCCGCTTCAATATTGCACCCTCCGTTTTCAACAGGACCGGAACCCCACTTTTGAGCGGACGTGGAATCACAGGAAGATCCAAAAACTGATACAAAATAGTCGGGTTGAGCAGCTTCGATTTCAGAGTGCTTCAAAAGTTGGATAATAAATGATTGAACTGAAGATGTTTCAGGTGTTTTTACCCGATAAAATTTCCCACCCGGAAAGTATTCAAGTATCGAAAATTGTAATTCTGAACCAAGTGAATCGATCACTTTTCGGGGGGCGGGGCTCTTAAATTTGATTAAACACTCATTTGCAGCGAAATCATCACTACTTTTACCCGGTAAAACCTGCTGTTGAGCAGAAAGCATTACTGAAATGCCAGCAATAAAGATACATAACCAGAGTGTGTGAAGCTGTTTCATGGGTACTCCTGTTTTGGGTTTTCAGTACTTTAAATATATAAAAGATACGTGCTAAAAAGAACACTTTTTTTATTGGTGTAAGTTTTGATGGTCTAAGATGTAGGTAATTTCGGGTATATTAATTAATTGGGGCAGCAGGTACATCATGTTATGGATAACAGAAGCGATGAAACGACTTCAAGTCTTACCAACTGTAAATGGTGGTACTGTCGCGGTAGAGCAATTTCTGTTTGAAGATCAAAGCTGGGTTATACGATATATTGTAATTGAAATCAGATTTCATCAGACCTATATGCGGAAGCTAGTTTCACCGTTGAGTGTTCATGCAATTTCCAGTAACTCGTTACATATTAGCATGACATTTGAACTGCTTGAAAACAGTCCTGAGTTTGATTCTGAATTGCCCGTTTCCCGTCAGATGGAAGAAGTGTTGTTGCGCTATTATTCCTGGCCCTGTTACTGGTTATACCCTGAGGGCTATAACCTGCTTGGTGGTGCATTGTATCCGGGGTTAAGTGTTCCATTTGCGTACCCGGCTGCAAATGGTGAAGATCAGCAGACTGACATTTTATCGAAGGAGTCTCATCCTGAAAATACTTCGAAATCATCACATCTCAGACTGACAAATGATGTAAAGGGATACAGAATCGTCGCATCTGATGGCGAATCCGGACAGGTTGCGGAGTTTTTAGTAGATGATAAATCGTGGGCGCTCAAGTATATAGTAGCTGACACCGGACACACTTTTCCGGGGAGAAAAGTACTGATACCATTTCAGCTGGTAAAACGGATTGAATGGGCAACCACATCGATTTATCTGAATTGCGGAAGAAAAGTGGTAATTGACAGTCCTTTATTCGATATGGAGTATCCTGTTGTCAGTGAATATGAATCAAGAGTTATGGCATATTATTATCCGGAAATCAAATAGTCCCTGGAGTAACTTATGAATATACTGAACCGAATTCATTTTAATTCCGCCCCTCTGATGCTTGCTGCCTGGACCGGTGCTGGTAATGTGGGCATTCTGTCTATTGACTATTTCCGGAGGAAACTGGATGCTCAGATGTTTGCGCAGATTGATATGAGCCAGTTTGTAACGCCTGACTCAATAATTGTAAATGCCGGGGTGACACATTTTCCTGAAACTCCCCAGAGCATCTTTTATCATCATCATAACCCGGATCTGATAATGTTCGAAAGTAATGCTCATGCTGGAGAACACGATATGGAGGTGATAAGGACTATACTTGAACTTGCAAAGGAGCTCAATATTCCACGCATTTACACTGCTGCTGCATTGCCTCAACCAATGAGCCACACAACTACTCCAAGTGTACTATACGCCTGCAATAATCCCGGATTACGTAATGAACTGGAGATGTTAGGCTTGCGGGCAATGCCCGATGGGGTAATAAGTGGATTGAACGGACTGATGCTTGGGTTTGCCGGTGCTCGAGGAATTGATGCTGTCTGTCTTCTTGCAACGATACCGGCTTATGCCAGTGGATTGACTTATCCGCATGCTGCGCTGGAAATTGTACGGAGCCTTTCAACGATCACTGGTTTTCCACTTGATCTTGGAGAACTTCAGGGAGACAGCGAATCAGCAGAGCCAATGTTTGCAGATATTGAAGATAAACTCAAGGACTTTTTTTCAACAGGTTCACTGGGATTAAATGAAGAGTTTGACGCTGGTGGAGAAAGTGACACCGATCAGCCTAAAGATAAAATTTCAAATGAAGATGTGCCAAAATATGTCATGGACAGGATTGAACGAATGTTCATTAATGCCCGACATAATAAAGACAAAGCCCGTGATCTCAAGAATGAGCTTGACAAGTGGGGGCTGTATAAATTTTATGAAGATCGGTTTCTTGATTTGTTTGAAAATGATTAACTGTTCATTGATGCATACTCAATCCCGAGTTCCTTCAACTTTCGTGATAGATTTGACTGTGCCATTCCGATAAGCCTTGCGGTTGCGGTTATATTCCCCTGTTGCGAAGAAAGTGCCTTGATTAAATAATCCCTTTCAAATTGGAGCTTCGCGGTTTTAAAATCAGGTGTAAAAGACATATCTGCCGGTACAAGCGTATTTACAGATGTCCTCTCTTTTAGCGGAGTAACAGGTTCATTGTGGTGCTGTTCAATGTCGTCACGTTGGATATACTGGGAATCACTATAAACCGCTGTCCTGGTAATCAGGTGTTTCAGTTCCCGCACATTTCCGGGAAAACGGGCATGCGAAAGGAATTCCAGTGCATCTGCAGTAAATGATTTCTCAATACCAAGTTCGGAACAGATGAGCCGTAAAAAGTATTGAGCAAGAGGAATTATGTCATCTTTGCGTCTTTCTAAACCAGGAATCGTAAGCACAAAAGCACTGATCCGGTACCAAAGATCATGACGGAATTTTCCTGATTCGACAAGCGATTCAAGGTTTTTGTGTGTTGCACAAACGAGTCGAACATTTACTTTGACAGGGGTACTCCCCCCCAGACGGACAAATTCACCACTTTCCAGGACACGTAACACTTTTGCCTGGACCTGGAGATCCATATCTCCGATCTCATCAATGAACAGGGTTCCATTATTTGCAAGTTCAAAGCATCCTTCCCGTTTGCGATCAGCACCGGTAAACGCGCCCTTTTCATGACCGAAAAATTCATCTTCAGCAAGATTGACAGGAAGAGAGGCGGCATTTGAAACTATAAACGGCCCCTGCGCCCGGACCCCTTCATAATGAAGGTGGCGTGCAAGCAGATCTTTTCCTGAGCCCGATGGACCAAGAATGACCACGGATTCTTTCACATTAGAGAGCCTGGATGCCTGATTGTAGAGTTGTTTCATCACATCAGATATGATTATCGGGCCGTTTCCCGGTGTTTGTTCCTTACGAACGAGTTGCTTTTTAAGTGAGACACCCTCAAGGGCATTTCGAACGCTGGTACGGACCTGCATCAGACGAAGTGGCTTTTCCAGAAAATCATGTGCGCCGATTTGAAAAGCCTCTTTTGCAAGCGCTACGGTACCAAAGCCAGTTATCATAATGACCGGAAGGTGAGCCAAATTCTGTTTCAGTTTACGCAGTACATCAATGCCGTTGTCTGCACCAAGTTTTATATCAACTATAGCGAGATCAACACCACAACTCGCTGCATGTAACGCATCGGTTTCGTTTCCAGCGCAGGTGACTTCATATCCATCTTCGGTAAATATTTCACAGAGCGATTCGCGTATGTCTGCTTCGTCATCAACAACAAGGATTTTCATATCAGCTTCCTTCACTACCGATTTTTAAAGCGGATAGTAGTTCTTTATGGAAAATTATGGTAAATGTCGTAAAATGATTAATTTTGTCAGTGGATGATGTAAGGGTGATAGTGCCATTCATAGATTCTATTATGCGCTTAACGACAGGCAGTCCCAATCCGGTACCACCTTTTTTGAAGGTAACATAAGGAACCCAGACCTTCTCAAGATGTTCACTGGGGATTCCGCTTCCATTATCAGTGATAGAAAGCACAATGTTCTGTTGATTGGTCTCAATCGTGACATTCATCCGGGTTGCATCTGCATCGATACTGTTTTTCCACAAGTTAAGCAAGACTCTTTCGAAAAGTCGAGGGTCGATCAAAACTGTTGCGTCACCATTAATGGAAGTTTTAATTGATTCTTCCAGATCTTCGGATACAGGTTTTATTGTTGTGTAAAGATTAACATTGCGCAGTTGCGGCTCTGGTTCACGTGCAAAACTTCTGAAATCGTTAACGAGGCGTTCAAGGCTTTGTACCTGTGAATTGATTCGGTTAACAAACTTTGCTAAGTCAGGGGGAGAGATGGTACTCTCATTGTCAATTTTTTCCTGAATTCTGTCCAGAGTAAGTTGTATTGGGGTGAGAGGATTTTTAATTTCGTGTGCCATGACTCGTGCAATATCTCTCCAGGCTGTTTCCATAGCCTGAATTCTGATTTTTTCCCTGAGTTTGGCCAGTTCATTCTGCATTGTGTTCATTGCATTTTCGAGTTTGCCAAGAGAGCCCCCGGATTTGTTTTCGATCGCAATGAGATTTCCTTTTCCAATCTCTTCTGCTGCGATCGAAAGCGACCTGAGTGGTCGGGTAAGTTTCTTTACGGTAATTGCAGCGGCAAATACAATAAGTATGAACAATGTAAGAGAAAATAAAAATACTGACCGCTTCTGTTCTTCAATAAATATTGGAACAAGTGCCTGCCACTGCCGGTGACGTTTAAGACTGGCAGCGGCTTCAGGGCGTATAGTTTCATCGGGTGATTTAACAAGGGTAATTAAAAGGGGCTCGAGTTCAGGATCAGTGCTCAGCCTGATAGTACTCTGCAGATGAGAAAGATAAAACGCCTGGAATGGAAATGCAAACGCCATGAGGATAATGATAGCAAGTACCAGTATTTTCCATTCAATCTCAATGTTCTTAAGAAAACGTATCATGAGAACTCACTTCGTTTTTGCCTGATTACGTCGGGACATTTCAGCTGAAGGGTTAAATGTCCGTACCAGTTTCTGCTGACCCCAGATTTTACTCATATCAACAACTTTGTTAAGTTGCTCAGCTCTGCTTGGCAGAATAGTTACTTCGATACGACAGGTTTGAGAATTCTGGGGAACAGTAAGTTTCCATTTGCAGAAGTCTCTCATGGCCAGATGGATAAGAGAATATTTTTCTGAACTGGTCGATGTTCCGTTTGAAGAATCGGTCCAGGTATAGGTAAAATCGATCATCTCAAATTGCAATGTTCTGAAAAAACTGACTGTGTCCTGGTCATTAAATGTATATGTAAATTTGAAGCGCAGTGGAATACCAGCATCGATAAGTTGCTCCAGCTGACGATTATCTACCGATTCAAGCCGACATTGAAAAACGGACGAATTGTTCTCTGTTTTTTTTAAGAATGCGATATCAATTTCTGAAACTCCCGTACCCGGAGAGAGCCAGTGCGCAAGATAGAGAATCAAACCTATTAATCCATTATTCATAAAAACATTTCAGACGGTAGTTATTTAAAGACAATGTGGTGTAAATCTGCTGCGTCCGTTTACACCACAAAAAACAGGTTCACCTTAACGGTTAACCCAGATTACCAAGAACAATTCTTATACGAACACCGGGATTCGCTGTTGAGAATCCGCTACCACCAACTCCCCTGAATCCACTTACGGAAAAGGAGAACAGTGAATTCAGATCCATTCCAAGATGCATCCATGGGAATATCGTTGCAGTAAAACCGGTGTGAATTTCAAGACCTGCAAATGCAGCTTTCGCTTCATCGGCTTCACTGTCAAAATCTTTCCAGGAACCAAGATCATTAAATGCATTTGCTGGTTTAATGGATCTGAAGAGAGAGTATTTCCCTCCGCCAATAACACCACCAATAACAATGTTGAGATTTTTATGGAGCAGAGCTTTTTCAACCAGCATACCTCCATAAGAGACTTGAAGGGTTAAGGTCATGATCGAATCGTTGCTTCCGTTAGCACGTTCACCCTCATAGTTTGCATTACCACTCCAGCCTCCAAATCCGATACGCATGCCGTTACCTACACCACCATAAGCAAATGCACCCATTACCAAAAGAGGGTTATAATGCGAATTGATATCAGGAAAAACAAAGGAACGAAGTGATCTGTTCTGAAGAACAAAATTATCAACCGGTTTCATATTCAAACCGATTACCATTGGCTGGATCATTACTCCACCACCAAAGCCCTGAGCGCGTGACTTAGATACTTTTTCGGTAAAAGCAATTCGCTTTTCATTAATTTTGGCGAAGATGTACTCTGCATCGATTGTGTCCTCTGCTTTACCGGCGTTTTTCTTCTGACGCAACTCTTCAATACGATCCTCGAGATCATCAATTTTATCTTCCAGTCGGTCGATCTCATCATCGATTTGCTCTTCAAGATCGTCATCAGCTGATTCGATAGCGATTTTCTTTAATTCAACATCTGTCCTTGTCTGGTCAAGAGTGTCTTCAAGACGGCTGAGAGTAGAATCGGTTAAATCTGCACTGCTTGAATCCTCTGAAACGGTTGTGTGGGACAGGGTACTGTCAACGGTCTCTTCAGCAGTTATGATAAATGCCGAGGAGATTATAATAGCTGAGAATAACAATGTTTTCATAATAACTCCTTTGTGATACTGTCAGACAGCATTCCCGAAAATTAATCTGAGTTTCAGGCCGGGATTTGTTGTCATGAAGCTGCCCTGACGGTAGCTGAAACCATTAGAGGAATAAAAGAACGTAACTGATGCATCAAGACCAATATGCATCCATTTGGTAAGTGTGTATGTGGCACCTCCGTGAAGATCGAAAGCCCAAAGTGGTGCTACGGCAACTTTATCTTCAGAGCGCTTGACAGAATCCTGGGAATTACCATCGTTAGCAACAATCTTATCATTTGTTATAGTTATATCATTATTATCGTTATTATCATAATTATTTCGACCAATTTCGATGAAAGCATCATCCGCCATCTTGTAATCAGCAATCGAGACCAGTGCACCTGCACCCAACATTCCCCCAACAAACAATGAAATGTTAGCGGGAAGATTGAAGCTTTTTTCCAGTACCAGACCACCATATGCAAGCAAGTTGTGAAGTTGTACAACAGAGTCCATCAGGCTATCCGGATGAGCTGCCACGTATGAAGAGTCTTTTACGATCCCTGTCCATGAATTTGAATACAGAGTATTGTAGCCGAATGTCCCGGTTCCGCCTATTCGAAAACCATTTCTTCTGGGACCGCTATAACCGAGAAAGCTGACCGCCAGAAATCTGTTGTCATTGAATTTAAATCCTCCCCGCTGAAGATCATCTTCAACGACTTCTTTCAACGGGTCAAGATCAAGACTTATTACCCCTATTCCGATGCAGCCGGAGCCTCCAATTTTTTTAGTTTCATCAACAGTTTCTTCATCTGCTGCATTCAGTGTGGCAACTAATCCGCTGATTGCTAC
>JBNKZD010000103.1:0-22337 GCA_050301235.1 Chitinispirillaceae bacterium
AAAATGGCAATTGTGGTCGAAATGGACGCTGGTTTTGTGTAAAAATGCTAGAAGAAAACAGCTGAACGATCTGAATGTGAAATTTTTATGCAAAATGATTATTTTTATGTCTATAAATCGCCGAGTTTAGGTTTAAATTAAAAAAATAAACTGTGAAAAGGAGATATGGTATAATTTCATTGCTATTATTACGTTATTCCTTTTATTTTCAACATTCGTTGTTTGAATTCGTTTGGAGAATGCATGAAGGTACTGGTTTCAGGCGGTTCCGGTTTCTTAGGGATCAACATGATCCGTAAGCTGTTAGAACATTCAATTGAAGATATTACCGACCTGGATCTCTCTGATTTTGATTATCCTGAAATTTCAAAAATAACTTTTGTAAAAGGTGATATAAGAGATAAAAATGTGGTGAAACAGGCTATGCAGGGGATTACACATGTGGTTCATTGTGCAGCTGCTTTGCCACTTTATAAAAATGCAGACATTGTATCTACCGATGTCGATGGAACCCGAAATATGCTGGATGCAGCATATGAACAAAAAGTAGAACGTTTTATCCACATCTCTTCAACTGCTGTGTATGGTATTCCGGATCACCATCCGATTCTTGAAAATGATCGAATCTGTGGGGTTGGTGTCTATGGCCAAGCTAAAGTGCACGCAGAGAACCTGTGTTTTGAATACCGTAAAAAGGGGATGGTCGTTCCGGTCATTCGTCCTAAATCATTTATTGGTCCTGAGCGACTGGGAGTTTTCAGTTTATTTTATGACTGGGTAAAGGATGGACATAATTTTCCAATGATCGGTTCCGGGAAAAATCGTTATCAGTTACTTGATGTCGATGATCTTACCGATGCAATCTGGTCATGTATGGCAGGTGATGCCAGGGTAGTGAATGATACGTTTAATATCGGAGCTAAAAGTTTTACTACAATGAAAGAGGATTACCAGGCTGTTCTGGATGTTGCAGGTTATGGGAAGAAAATAATTAGCTTTCCTGCAGCACCGGTGATATTGGTTTTGAGAATTTTGGAGTTTCTTCATCTTTCACCGCTGTATAAGTGGGTGTACGAAACTGCTTGTGAGGATTCGTTCATTTCTATTGAAAAAGCTGAAAAGCTTCTTGGTTTTGTACCAAAATACTCCAATAAGGATGCGTTGGTACGCAATTTTAAATGGTATTTGGATAATATTGAGAAGTTCAGGTCTACTTCAGGAATATCACATCGGGTACCTTGGAAACAGGGGGTTCTGGGGATTTTAAAACGCTTTTTTTGAATTCATATTTGATGAAAAAGCACCAAATTTGAGAAATCATTCGAATAATGACCTGGTTTTAAATTTGTATATGGCTTTATGCTTGCGAAGCACCTGCACGGATGCTATCTTCTAACGTTGGAGCAACAAATCAGGTCACACAGTTTGCATCGTTTTCAGGAGTGCAATCTATTGGACCGCATTCTGGAATTAAGGACCGCACTAATGTCAAAAAGGTTACTGGAAAGTATAAACTCTCCCGCTGATCTAAAAAAACTTCAGATAGCACAACTGCCTGAGCTGGCATCTGAGATTCGGGAAATGATGATTGAAACAGTCAGCAAATGTGGAGGGCATCTTGCGCCAAGTCTCGGTACGGTAGAATTGACAATCGCTCTTCACTACTGTTACAACAGTCCCGATGATAAAATTATCTGGGATGTCGGGCATCAGGCATATACACATAAAATTCTGACTGGTCGCAGAGATGTGTTTCATACGTTACGTCAGCAGGATGGGATCAGCGGGTTTCCCAAAACGACAGAGAGTCCGCATGATGCACTCACGGTAGGTCATGCGTCAACATCAATAAGTGCCGGCCTGGGGATGGCTGAAGCACACACGTTACTTAGAGAGAAAAATGCTGTTGTTGCCGTTATTGGTGATGGAGCATTGAGTGGTGGACTTGCTTTTGAAGGACTCAATAATCTTGGCTCAAGTAAATCTTCGATGACTGTCATTCTTAATGATAATGAGATGTCAATATCCAGGAATGTCGGAGCCTTATCCCGGTATCTCACCATGATGTTGACTGATAAGCGATATAACAAGATTAAAAAAGAGGTCTGGAACAGACTGAGTGGTTCCAATGTCGGAAAGAGTATTTTAAATATTGTCAGCAGTATCGATGATGCTCTTAAACATATTGTGATTCCAGGCAAACTCTTTGAAGATATGGGGTTGAGGTATTTCGGCCCGGTTGATGGTCATGATATTTCCGGTTTGATTGATATATTTAAATCAGTAAAAGATCTGTCGGATACAAGAGTTCTGGTACATGTGATAACCAAAAAAGGTAAGGGATATAGATTCGCGGAGTCTGATGCCACCAAATATCATGGAATTTCCAGCTTTTCACGCGAGACTGGTGATGTTATAAAATTCCCTGCAAATGCTCCTACCTATAGTGAAGTGTTTGGCAGGACAATCGTTGATCTTGCCAGAGAGCACAAGGAAATTGTTGCGATTACCGCTGCTATGCGTGATGGGACTAAGCTGGTTGAATTCAGTAAAGAGTTTCCGGATCGTTTTTTTGATGTAGGTATTGCAGAGGGGCACGCGGTGACTTTTGCAGCCGGTCTTGCTCTTAAAGGGCTTCGTCCGGTAGTGGCACTTTACTCAACCTTTACACAACGGGCATATGATCATATCATACATGATATAGCTATAGAACACCTGCCGGTAATTTTCTGTCTTGACCGTGCCGGGCTTGTTGGTGATGATGGGCCGACGCATCATGGAGTATTTGATCTTTCATTTTTACGAACAGTTCCCGGTGCTGTAATCATGGCCCCCCGCAATGAAGCTGAGCTTAAGAACATGATTTTTACAGCTGTTGAATATACCCGAGGACCAGTATTTATACGCTATCCGCGGGGAAGTGGAACCGGTGTGTCACTTGATAAACAATATAAAAAACTGAAAGTCGGTGAACCTGAAGTATTGAAGGATGGTGCCGGAATTGCGATATTGTCAATAGGTGACTGCATCAGACGAGCTGAAATGGTTTGTACTATTCTTGAAAGCGAAGGGGTATCACCTCAGTTAATAGATGCACGGTTTGCTAAACCGCTCGATGAAACCTTCTACCTGGAATTGTTTAAAAATTTTGATCTGATAGTAACAATCGAGAACAACTCCAAATGTGGTGGTTTTGGGAGTGCTGTACTGGAATTAGCAAATTCATTACCCCTTGAAACGGTTCCCCGTATCATTGTAAATGGACTTCCGGATGAATTTATGAGTCATGGAGATATCGAATTTCTACTGCGAAAAGCAGGTCTCGATGCACAGAGCATTGCTGACAATGTCCTTCATTTTATAAATAGTGATGCCCGTTTAAAAAATGAAGAGAATATTCATCTGTAATTAGTAATAATCCTCCTTAAGGATGTCAGGAAACCAGTCGCAGTATTGATGCCCGGGACATATTTGCCTGGGCCATCATGGATAATGCCGACTGATTCTTGATACTTTTATTTAATAAATTAAGCATCTCCATTCCTGTGTCACATGATGTAATCTGGGTATACGTTGATTGTGTAGCCTGTATACTTTTATCATTTATGTTGGTAAATGCACTCAGGCTTCGCCTGAACACGCTGACTTTTGAAACGAATGAAGCTGCTTTGTTGAGCTCGGTTTGAAGGGCTTCTGATTCTGTCTGGTAGTCAGAAGTACCCAGAGTGAGTCCGCTTACTGTGGGAATTTGTGATGATGTAAATTGTAACGAGATTACTTCATCAGGATTAGATGGATCGATTGATGCCTGTGCAAATGGCCTTGTTCCGCTGGAACTGAATACCTGAGTTCCATCAAGGTAGGTGGTATCGATGATTGATGAAACCTGCTGAAGTATTCTGGTAAAATCAGCCTTTATCGACTCCATCTCTTCATCGGTAGTGCTGCTGGCGTAGTAGCTCTTTATCAGTTGTTGTGCAGAGGTGAGATCATCAAAAACATAGGTACCGGCAGTTTCGGCAATCTCTGTTCTGGCAAGTGCTTCATCTATTTCGGATTGTACCCTTTGCTGCATGGAATGAGATTGCTTCAATTTAGATGCATAAAAATAATCCGGTATACTGTCTGATGGTTGCTGGACTCTTTTATTATTTGCCAGCCGCATCATTGATTGACTTAATTGGTTACCGTTTTGTTTGTAAAATGATGAAATGTGATTATACCCGATCGAAAGCATTGCTCCGGCGACCATGGTGCACCTCCCTGTAGATAATAGATTAACCTGATCAGAACCGAAGATGCTTCCCCTCATCTTGATTCTGATGTTCATAAGGTTCGGATTCTGACAAATTCAAGGGTGCAGAGAGATTCTGCAGTCCACATGATACAATCGTTTGAACCGCTATGTAATTGTCATGATATTTTAGTCAAATAAGCGCGTTATTGCACTCCTGCTCATCTGCGCCTGTGCCAGCATGGATATGGATGCCTGCTGGCGTATCATGAGGTCTGTCTGCTTATTCATTTCAGAGACTTCATCGATATCAGTTATGAGAGAAATCGCAGACTGTTTACTCTGAATAATTGTATCCGAAATGCGTAGTTGGCGATCAACTGATTTGTCATATGCCTGAGCTTTGACAAGGTAGCTGGTGGCTGCGGTAATCTCAGTGTTGAGCGCTGCCAGCTCGTTAGTTTGATTGGTAGTGGTGGTTGCAGCATCACCTACCACAAAGCCTGTTAAGGTTGGAGTCGCCGGGACTGCTATGTCACCTGCTGCAAAGGTTATCTCGAGTTGACCGGTTCCATCCGGATCGAGATTCACCGTGTCCAGTGTTGCGGCGCTGTAAACTGTTGTACCGTTATATTTTGTATTCGAAATATAGCTGGTAAGGTTGTTTTTTATAGCATTGAACTCTGTTTGAATAGCACTGCGTTCATCATTATCATCGGCACTGTCTGCAGTGTTGTAATAAGATGTGAGAAGGTTTTTCATTTTAACGAGATCTTCATAGATCGCATTACCAACCTCGACAGCCGTACCGGTTACAGCTTTTGCTGAAGTCAAATTTTCCTTGATAGTAGTATAACTGTCGACATCATTCTGCAGTCGATTACTCCGCAGATATCCGGTGAAATCATCACTGGGACGCGATATTTTCTTACCACTGGCAATTCTGGATAATGTATCAGCCAGTAATTGATTATTGGCATTGTAAGCCGACGCAAGACGGATTGATGTAGTGTCAATTCCACCGATCATAAGAAACCTCCCTTGTGTGCCTGGTCCATCCGGTACAGGGCTTCCCCTCCCTGTGTAAAAATGGAAAAACCAGAGTGTAACTGTTAATGAATTTCTATTCAACTACATATTTCAAAACCTTTTCGGGATTGTTGAACGACATTATTACAATCAAAAGATAGTTTTAATCTTGCTGAGAAAACCATATCGGTGCTGATGAATAATTTATGACAGGAGAGGATTTCTGTGATGAAGGGAATGGTGAAAATTAAGCATGAAAAAACTATGCAGATCATTGCTGACCTCCCTTGTATACATTCTATATAACTCAGTGAATCCACCAGAACTTCCCCTTTACTGGTGAATCAAATCGGGGGTTATTATACAACCCCCTTTTTATATATCGGTTTTTTTAAGAAAAGCTTTAGATATTTTTTGGGTAAAAACAATGCCACACTTTTTTAAAAACCTGTTTTATTGAGACAGGAAATTGGCAATCAACCAAGAAATTAGTATATTACAATATATATGAACCAAGTCAGAGTACACCTCTTACGAATGTGATCTTTAAAATGTTGAAAAAAACTATCAGGATACTTGGCTCCCTGAAATTAACAGTATTCTTGATTGCAATCCTGAGTTTAATTGTTGTCTGGGGTACCTTTTACCAGGTTGATCACGGGATCTACGCAGCGCAGAAACGTTTTTTCGGTTCCTGGTTTTTTGTTGTGATGCAATTCATTCCGCTGCCAGGAATAAAAACAATTATTACGCTACTTTCTGTTAATCTTCTCGCTTCAGGGTTGCGTATTTTTTCTTTACGAATTGAAAAGTTGGGTATTTTATTAATGCATTTGGGTACAGCTATTCTTATTGCAGGTTCAGGGATTGCTGCATCGATGATTAATGAGTCAACCATTACTCTTGCTGAGGGTGAGTCTACATCGGTAGCTCTCAAAAGTCATGAATGGGAGATCTCTCTTTTTCACAAAAAAATGGGCACATTCAGACCTTTGGCCCGAAGAAATATTGCGAAATTAAAGAAGGGACAGTCCACACGATTAAATGAATCCGGGATAAATATTGAAATTCTGGAGCTCTACTCAAATTGCAGTGCATTTGGCTCAAATCCACATCATATTGAAGGTTTGCAATATCAGGTCTCTCACAAAGATGGAAATAATATGCCGGGCGTGGTCATATCTGTTTCATCTGAAGCTATAGGTTCCAGTATAAAGCCAAAAATGGTCCTGTATGGTGGATCGTCTGTACCCTCAATTACATTGCTGAATAATGATACAATTATGGGAGTACTACAACCGGTTAAGGTATCCTTGCCTTTGAACCTACAACTGTTGAATTTTACTCATGAATATCATCCGGGTACCGGTAATGCCAGAAGTTATCAAAGTCAGGTAGCAGTTAAAAATGGTGAAATTAACAGAATGGCAGTTATTTCCATGAATCGTCCATTTAGATATAAATCAGTTTCCTTTTATCAAACTGGTTTTTCACAGGATGGTGGTAAAGTCATCTCAACACTTTCAGTTGTAGATAATCCGGTTCGGTTTATTCCTTACCTTTCCAGCATCATCGTCATTGCCGGTTTATTCTATCATTTTTTATTCGCACTTATAAAGTTTATCAGAAAAACGCGGTCAGATATACTTAACGGGTTGAAAAATTGATTATGACCAATTTTACTAAAATAATTATAGTGTTGTTTTTCAGTCTGGCGATCAGCTCAGAATGGACTGATTCATTTGGAAAAAGTAATGATCGTATTCAAGGACTGTCTGTTGATAAATTCGGACAGATCATAGTGCTGGAAAATGGACGAAAGAAACCAATGGACACCTATGCCCGTAATAAACTGTTGCAATTTTCGGGTAGACAGAAATTAAAGCGGGTATCAGCTCTCGAGTGGATCACTCGATTGATTTTAAATCCCGAAAGCACGAATGATGATCTTGTCTTTCTGATAAACAATCCAGATGTCGCAAATGCACTCAATATACCCCCAAGAACAAAAAGACGTTACAGTTTTCGCGAATTATATGGTTCGATTGATAAAATAGATGAGTTGTCAAGAAATGCAATGCAAATACCATCGGGGCAGTGGTCATCATTCGAGAAGGAGATTGTTCAGACCCGTACTAATATTCAGGTGTATATGTTTCTGCGATCCACATTCAGTTTCACAGAGCCACAGGAAATGTTTACTATTACCGATAGTGTTCTTTCGCAGCAAATCGGGTTACCACTTTTCTACAGCCCCTCGTATCTGGAATTGTTGTCTGTTTCAAAACAGATTGCTGAGAGAGTAAGAATTGCTACACAAAAACCGATGGATTCACTTTCTCAAGCTGAACGCGCAATAATTGAAATTACTCGCATAATGCTTCAAATGGAAACTGAGATGAAAGATGCCGAACCACGCATTATACCTTTTAATTCGTCACCTGAAGAGTGGGTAAGTTTGTGGGGTTTACTGGGAAAGAAAAAATCAACCGTCTTGATGGATGAATCTTTTAATCTGATGGTTGAGATCAGAAAAGCTTACCTCAACAGAAACCAGCAGGCGTTTGATAGTGCTATCACAAAGTTTGTCGATCATAATTACTCTTCTGGAAAAGGTGTTCCGAAGGTTGCAGATCCTGGACTGGAGATACTGTATAATAAATGGAATCCATTTTTCTGGTCGAAGATTTTATACGGTTTTGCTGTGATGTTTTCATTGTTCGCAGTTACGTTGCTATGGAAAAGAGCATACCCGATTGGTTTGGTACTTGTTATTATGGCGATGTTCCTGCATTCATGTGGAATCGCAGCCCGTATGATTATCATGAATCATCCTCCGGTAACCAATCTTTATGAAACATTCGTGTTTACAGCGTGGGCATCAGTACTTTTGGGAATCGTACTCGAAATAATACGAATCAGATCCTATGGCGTTTTACTTTCTGCAATCACCGGATTTCTGTTTTTGCATATTGCAGGTCGATATGCAAAAGATGGTGATACACTGGGTATGCTTACCGCAGTTCTCGACTCATCATTCTGGTTAACAACTCACATTGTGACCATTTCGCTTGGGTATGCCGGATATGTGGGTGGTGGCTTGATGGCTCATGTATATCTTATTATGAAAAGTATCAGAAAAATACAGGCTGCTGAAGAGTTTAAGAAATTACTCGTTGCTATATATGGAATGTTTGCATTCGGGTTCATATTTACCATTATCGGAACTGTGTTTGGTGGAATGTGGGCAGATCAGGCCTGGGGACGGTTCTGGGGTTGGGACCCGAAAGAGAATGGGGCATTACTCATCATACTGTGGGGAGTAATTGTTCTTCATGGAAACAAAGCTCGTTTATTAGGGCAAAATGGCATCGCTTTTGGAGCGGTTATCGGAATGATGCTTGTCATGATGACCTGGATCGGTGTTAATTTACTTGGGGTAGGACTTCATTCGTATGGTTTTTCATCTATTGGAGCAAATTCGTTGCTAACCTACATTGGTGCAGAAATCTTATTTCTTACAATAACAGGGTTTCTTATCAGAAATATCGGGAAGGTAAAGAACCCGGTTTCAGTTTAAGTGAATCGCGATCGCCTCATCTCCTCTTTCCCCCTCTCCTTTAGTGAATGGAGAGGGGGAAAGAGAGTAATGCGGTTATTCCCTTTCATCACGCGTGGAGAGAGGGTTAGGGCGAGAGTCGAAGGAGAAGAATGCAGAGCTAATTATGCTGTGTGTACCTATAGATGTGTCAATCAAAAGGAGCGTGAAGTTATTTATTGTCGCTACAGTTGTTTTTCTCCTTGCAGTAGTTGCTTGTGCCCCGTCCAGCCGTTTGTCGCGATCCTGGTATAAACAAAAGCCCCCACTGGTTTTAGCAGATACTACATTAAAAGGTAAAGTCATAATGCTTGATCCCGGCCATGGCAACAGAACATCCGGTTCAATTGGCCTTTACGGAACAAAGGAACGTGATGTCAATCTGGCTGTCGCATTAAACTTAAAAAAACTGCTGGAAATACATGGTGCTACTGTCATAATGACAAGAGAGTCAGATACAACGGTCTTCTGGCCATCTAATATTTCTGCAAGGGAAGATCTCGGCTTTCGTTGTCGATTCCGGGATTCACTGCAACCGGATCTGTTTATATCATTGCATCATAATGGTTCTGAAGATGGGTCTCGTAATGTAAACAGTGCAAAAACGTTCTATGCTCTGGGGGATGACGGGGGTTCTCTTGATCTTGCGAGCTGTATTAATAATGAATTTACAAAGCAACTGGGACTGGGTGTAGCTGCCTTGCAAAAAGGAAATTACTATGTATTGCGAAATCCAGTTGTCCCTTCAGTTATAGGTGAGCCTTCATATCTTTCTCACCCGGGAATGGAAAAAATCCTGGGTGATAGTGCAGCGATTTATCTTGAAGCTGTTGCTTATTTTAAAGGAATTGAGAGCTGGTTTTCCAAAAGTGTTCCCCAAATTACCGATTTGTTTGTTGAACCTGTGCATCGAAACATTTCTGCAACGATTCAAAGCGAAAATCCCCTTGATTCAATGCTGACGTACATTATGTGTGATGAAAAAAAACTGACAGGAAGATTGACTTCCACAGGTTTTTCAGCGGCTTTGCCATTTCCACTAAAAAATGGTGGGCATACGATAGCTTGTTTTGCTGGGAATGTAACTGGAAATCTGGCTACAAAAAAAAGTACTAAATTTACAATTGATCGACAACCAGCGTCACTTCAATGTTCGTATGCAACAGCTTCCGCTGGTCCGATTGTTCCTATTCACATTACAGTACTTGACTCTTTAGGTTTACTGGTCAAAGATGGAACTGCAGTGACAATCAATGGAAAGAGTACCTGTATTATTACTGATGGCAATGCCCTATATTATCATTATATAAATTCAGAATGCGATACGGTTCATTTCTCCAGTGGATCGGTTTCACGAAGTGTGATTGTTAATCACAGATCTAATGGTATTAAACCATTTCAGGGATTCATAAAATCAACAGGCAATAATCGCATACGGGTTCAATGTGTGCTAAAAATCGGAGAAAACATTTTTGCTTCAGACCGTAATGGATTTTTTTCATTTTATAATGAGGAAAATATCACTCGCGAAATTGGGGTTACCATATCGGGAAAAGGTTTTATTGATACAACATTGATAATAAAACGAGGGCTTATTGACACTATACATCTATCACCACGTGCATCTGGAATTTTATTCGGCAAAAAAATAATGATCGACCCGGAATTTGGAGGGTATGAAGAGGGGGGAGTAAGCAGTAGCGGGATCAGAGCATGCGATATTACAAGGAAAGTATCAACCTGTATGGCATCACAGCTTGAACTGTATGGCGCAGAAGTGCTGATGGCTCGATCCGAAGATCAGACCATCCATGTAACGGAGAGGGTTTTCAGTGCTCAAAAAAACAGTGTTGATTTTTATATTCTTGTAAGGTCAGATAGTGTGAAAAATGATCCATATATAATGTATTCTCCCGGAAGTGAAAAAGGACAAATGGCCGCAGAATCTTTTAAAAAGTATTGGAATAAAGAATCTAAATTGCCGGTAAAAGTTTTTCCAAAGGTTGAATATGTATTACAGCAGACAGAATGTCCGGCGATAGGGATTTCTCTTTGTCCTGTTAGTTTACTTGAATCAACTGATCCTCAGATGTGGCGTATAATTACGAGGACTGTGGTGGGGGGATTGATTGATTATTATAGTAATTTGGGATCTTCGATGCATTGATGTTCTGTGCCTTGAAATCTTTTCGCTGAATTATAGGTTATTATATGGACGCCCGGGGCGATTTGGTGGGGCCCAGACCTTTTGTGCAAACGGTGAACTTCTGTGTGCCCTCACCCAGTGGCTTCTGGTGTCGTCGGAGGGAATTTCGCTAATTTGGAAGATTACGTTATGAAAACTCATGCTGTAAGGTTTAAATTCTTGATTAAAATAGAGCGATATGAAGAATTCTCGGTCGCTCTGCACATTATTGAATCAATCTCCCAAAAACAGGGAATTTGTGAAAATGCATTATATAGTTTCTCGATTATTGTGTTCCTTGACATATTCATTGTATTACCTGGTTTCTATATTTGTTTGCAGGACATTTAACATTTCTGCATGAGCTACAAACAAAAGTTATAATTTCAGCAACAACTAAGGCCATGATGCCCCAAAACAAACCGAAAAAAAGAATTCCTTGCTTGAATAGCGGGATTTGAGGTAATCCAATAATAAATAAAATTGGCACTATAAGAATCAGATAATCAGTAGCCCGGTATTGACTACCAGACTGGCTAGTTGGAAATAGGCGTACGATTTCCCCGGGAATCACATGCCTGCATGTTCTGTCAGCAATATGGGGGCATTTTGGGCAGAATCCCATCAGTGCTAATAGAGCCCCGATCGGAAGATATATCGAATAAATTATTCCGAACGATATGCTTTGAGCAAAAACTGCATTAATCGCAACAAGTAAAGCTATTGCAAAGAGTATAAGACTTGTAACACCATGTATTCTTTTTCTTTTCATTTTCTTCTCCTTTTTAACCAGTAAAATAATGCACGCTTAAACAGTGTCACCAGTTCTTTATGTCGGCGTTCATTTCCAGGTAGAGAAAAGTAATTGATTATACCTTGGATTTTACTTTTAACGTGTCCCATGATCCATGCAATCCACCTGTTGCGGAATTTCTTGCACCATAGTCTAAACTCATCAACAGCTTTCTTGAGTTTGCGTATAATCTTCAGTAACCAGTCATGATCCAGATGATCAAAGAACCCTTTGATGTCAGCTTCTACCGCCCATACTGTATGGGCTCTCTCTTGTGGTCATTGATTGTCGAACGGGTCTCCGTGAGCTCGCGGTGGTGGAACACCGGATCGTCAAGGTACGTCCCTGTACCTATCCTATTTATTAACAAGCGGCCAGAGACCGCAACAACGGCCGCGTTACGTACGAATGTTTACGGAATGCAATGTAGTAAACTTTTGTACTGGTGTTGTTGGATGCTGTGTATTGGACACGATTGTTTCTCTTTGCGCGGCTCAGTTGCTACAAAATTCCCAAGAAAATCCTCCATTAATTTCATCTTCATGATTTTCTTTCCACATTCTTATTGATTTCAACATTACATAAAGCATGGTGATAGCCTTTTCTGCATACAATCCGATCAATACCCAATTCAGAGAGTTGCTCAGGGAGGTTGGGATTGGTATAAAACCATGCGTTGCCATTTCGATAGGGGGTGCCGGGGATGTCCTCTTTAAGCACCGGAAAAATTGGTGTCGAGCACCCTGAATCTGGACGACTGGGACACTTACGTTGTGATATTTTGCTACAATTTCTGGCAACTGCAATTAACACGTCAGGATAATAGAGCGAGACTCGCCATCCAGTTGATAGACTAGTCTCAATACCCTGTAAAAGGTTACTGATTTCAAATCTATTTATATTTTTTGTTTGTAATAGGGATAGTGTTTCTGAGCAATCCAAGGAACATTGGCGAAGGTGGGAAATCAATGCTGGGCTTGGCGGGCAATGCATTAGTCGTGCTGAGAAGCCATCGATATGCGGAACATTTCTCTCCAGTGACTTCTGGAAAACATTACGAAAGAACAAAGCAAAACGCGGATCGGTTCTTTGGATAGCCAGTAACCTGCCTGCAACCAGGTTGCATCCAAAAAGCCTATTTGCAGTATGCAGCAATCCCCAATCATTACAGACAATTTCAAGATTTGTATGTTTTGTACTCAAAAGCTCAATGATTTTTACGGCCCTTGTAAAGAGCTTATCAGAAATTCTAGAGGTAACAATTGTAAGATGCCTGCCCAAATCAAGTTGCGATTGACAATAATCCATTGCTTGTTGCGGCTCAGGCAAGAAACATTCACACGTCTCGTTTCCTATATATATACGATTGCTTTCATTTTGTGCAGGCGGTGCTTGTGGAATTTTATCCCAGTCGAACCACTCCACTATTTCAATAGCCATTTTTCACAATCCAATTTGATAATAGCATTGGTCATCATTGCAGAGTTTATTGAATGTTAATTTGTAAAGGTGTTTGATCCGCGTTTCGGCGATCAAATTGTCAACTTCACTTTGCCAAATATTAATAGCAGACTTTATGAATCTCAAAGACAAAGCTTTGTCAGGGGCAGGAAGACCTCTTCCAGCAATCTTGAGAAATCCGATTCCTGCATCCACCAGTTTGGATAATTGACATGCTGCACACGCGGGCGGGTTCTGTTGAAATGCTCTTTCATGATATTGAACATGTTGTGTATCCGCAGAATCCAGCAAAATATCGCACCCATGCCCTGTGTATGATAAATTGCTGGAAAATATACACCGTTCTTCATTTTGGATTGATTCTGTCCATCGTTCTGATGTTGCGGCACCATTGATAAAAGCAGTCCCATGATAGAATCCACAAAGGCCATCAATAAATGGGCAACGATCATGCAAAACTAACGCTTCGAATTCGAGTGTTGGATGGGAGCTGGTTATAAGTGCAATTTCAGACACAGACAATTCCCGAGGCAAAACAACTCTGTGAACACCCAGTTCTGCATAAAAATCAATAGTTGCTGTATTGAATGCCCCAGCCATAATTGAAAGGTGGTATTTTAGCGGCAGACCTTTCAGCGTTAGAGCTTTAAGTAACGCTATATCGGATAAAAGAATGGCAGTACCTCCTGATTCTGCCCAGAAATCTGCGATTCGTATAATATCCGGTAAAATCGATTTGCTGTAATAGCAATTCAACGTAAGAGCGATTGGGATACGTTTCCTAGCAGCTTCAGCAACAATGGATTTTATGTCGCTCGGAGTCGTTATGTTTGCTATATGCCCTTGCCGACGAGAAATTATATCATCATATCCGTATTGTTCGCCAATAAGTGGAGGAATTATACCACAATATATCTCATCTGCTCCTATATCAACTGCATTTTTCAGTTCATCTATTGTGCATACTGGCGAGACAATTTGGGGAAGTATTTTGCCAAACTTAACGTTATTCATAATTTGTGTTTTTTAAGTGTTACGTCCCTATACTCCCGCATCAATTCTGATTGCTTCCCGCAGCTCTTCAAAGGAAACGCGTCCGATTTGTTGTGATAGTTGTGATACAGCCTCTATTGCGATTTGAAGGTTTTTTTTACGAAGATTTTTTACCAAACCTTTGTCACCTGATTTGAGCTCATGGTGGTCAATCAAAGCACAAAGGGTATTTAGAACCGGAACACGCAGCATATGATTGATGTGCTTGATATTTTCATATTGCTTCTGGCTACCACCATGCAATAGTTTTTGCGCTACAATCCGAGGCAGGGCACACAATGCTTCCATTGATGGTGGCCCTAAAGGGGCCAGCGCGACTATCAAATCGGCATGGAGCGATTCGATCCGAGAGTCCTTGCATGCAATCGGTTGAGGACCTGGGGTGTCCATATTAATTTCTCTATCTTTTACAGCCTTTGTATAAAGGTATGATCCCGGCATAGCGACCTGTTTATTTGTCGCTGAACGATAATCAAGTAACTCGTGTTGATTTAATTTTTGCGACAATGTGCGAATGCTTTGAAACGTAGCTTCTTTATGGAAGAGCATTGCTCCAACATTCACCTCTATTGCTTTTTCCCTAAATCGCTGTACGAATTGCCATGGGTTGTTGACTATTGGTCGATTCCATTGTCGTAAAAAATCCGCTGAGTCTGTTTCTAAACCCATAAACACAAAGCTTAATCCAGCTTTGGCTAAAGCATCTATAGTCTCCAAGGTTAATGAGTCTGGACGAACCTGGATACTGAATGTGATATTAAGGCCTCGGCTGAGTATGTTGTCGGCGAATTCAATTCCACGTGCCTGCGATTGCTTATTCGTTCCCAAGAAGTCCTCATCAACAAAATTGAAAGAATGTGCATCATACTTATTTTGCAACATTTCAATTTCATCAACAATTCTTTTGATGGATCGTCCGCGCCATCGATTTCTTCCAGTTTTTGCCATACCTGGGGAAGCACAAAAGACGCAGTTTCCGCAGCAGCCACGCGATGAATGGATGTTGAGCGCACCACCGTTAGCAATTATTTTTCGAGCAAATGGTCTTATAGGAAAAGGTAGAGAATCAAGATTAAAAACAGGACCACCGGAAATCACCTGGCGAGGAACACTAATTCTCAAATTATGCTGTTGCGTATCTTCTTTCTTCTGTAAGAACAACTCGCGAAGATGTGATACTGCTGTTTCACCTTCAAACCTCACTAAATGCATGCTCTGTGGGAGTAGTTTTTTCGCATGTTCTGTTTCTGTTGATACAAAATTCCCCCCAGCAATCCAGGCAACTGTATCAGAATCACACAATCTACCAAATTCCACATATATTTTATTAACGGATTTTAGCTCTTGAGCTGTAGTTAATGAAAAACCTATTACTTGGGGGAGAAAACTTATTGCCCGTCTAGCAGCTTGAATCTCATTAAGTTCATTAAGAGAACAATCTAAGATGAGAACAGAATCTCCCATCTCTATGAGAAAACTAGAGAGGTATTCGAGACCCAATGGTTCCTGTATCTCTGGGTCATAATATACACTATAATTCCAGGGTCGAATTAGAACCCATCTCATATGCTATTCTCCCAAAAAAACCGTCCGACAGTACCGTTCCTCGTGTTCATAATGTGCTGATATCGAAACTCAGTTTACGTTGTTTATCGGTTGACCTTTATATAGATTCAAAGCCTTTGCGTTAGAAGAGTCGATTTTCAAAATTGGATTTAGTACTCTTTTTGCCTGACGATGATTACCCAGAACACGTTCAAACCATGCAGCATTCACTGCTACGGCAGGAACAAGGGGTTGTATGCTCAGTGCCTGATTTGCAGTCTGGTGAGCTTTTTCAGGTAAATCCAATCGTTCGTAAACAAGGGTTAAATTAATCAAGCCTGGAAGGTAGTCTTTTTTTAGGAGAATAGCAATTTGCAATTCCAACAATGCTGCTGGATCATTGCATTGATGTAAGCAGACCAGAGCAAGATTATTCCTGGCATCCAGATTCTGTGGCTGGTTTCGTAAAATTGCGGTATAGATATCTTCTGATTTATCATATTTTTTTTCTGAGTAAGCTTCCGATGCTGTCTCCATAGAGACTCCTCGTACATGAGTGAGCCAAAAATCACATAGAAAGGTCCATAGGGAAACCATTGTTCCCCTGAAATAGGTTGAAATAGACCCAAAAAAGGAATCCGTCCTTCTATTAGTCTTAGGCTGTACACTCCGCTGAATCTGCATAAAGGCCCATTTTGATAACGCATCCAGAACTTCTGTGTTTTTTCGGTAAGGAGTCAGTCCGATGAGGGCTTCCCATACATCACTATCCTCTGCGCTACAACCGGTCATCATGCGTGCATTAATAAAGTTGATTAGTAAGTCTGCCCGTACGTCAAAAGATTTTAGAGGAGCAGTGTTCATCATATCAGAATAGTGAGCAAATTCGTTTACATCTTTTCCAATCTCGGTCTTTTTAAATATCGATACATTTGCGTACGTGTTGCCCTTCTGTTCCTTTCCTTCCACACTAAAACAAACCGAGCTTAATAATATATAGGGAAAGAGCAATTGGCCACAAAATAACCATACTTTGGAACATTGAATGTGATTCATTCTAGGTGTTCTCCTTCGTTTGAGGTGTTTTTCACGAAAAGGTACAACCTAGTGAACAGGTGCACAACGGCATCCACCACTATGATAGCCAGAAGAATGACTGTTGCAGGAGCATTGTGAGTGGCCAACGCAGCCACATACAGATTGACAGCTGCACACTGGAACGCAGGAACACTGGGTTACCTTGTCGCAAGAACAATAAGTGCCAGATACCTGCGGTGTCTCTCCGTTTTTGGTCGATGCATGATCGACGAAATATGATTGCAGACCAGGACGAGGGAACGACTCTCCACGAACAATGTTATAGATTCGAGGATTGCCACTGTTGTATTTCGAAACAACAGGACGATCATTCGGTTTTTTCATTTTGGTGATTCTCCTTCCCCGATGAACTTCTTTCAGCTTTTACTGTATGAACTATCTCTGAAATTTCTGTTGACAACAGTTTCCTATTGATCATACACCGTTCTGTTCCCTGGTGTTGCACAGTGTTTCCGTGGGTCATTGCTTTTGCTATGCAATCACCTGCACAATGCCATCGACAAAAGCAGTCTTCACAAAAAGGCAAGTTATCAACTGACAATTTTCGCAGCGATTCAATACGCTGCTGATTGAAACAGAATCGGTCGGTTTTAAAATCGTACTGTCCATAATGAAAAATATTGGCGCGCTGGTCTTTTAAATCGGTGATTTCATAGCAAGAGGTAACAGTACCCTCGGGCAAAACGGTGAAACTATCGCCGGGTGCTCCGCAAAACTTTGAGGTCAGTACGTCAAGTCGTGCACCGCTATAATGTACATTTATGCCATGATTGGTCCCCATTGCTTTCGCACGTAAGAAGCCATTGACAAAATCATCATCCTCCGGTGGCCTTTCGTTAGAGCTTATGCATCTTCCGCAGAACCAAGCAGGTTCAATGTGCAGGTATGCTGGGCGAAACGTTTTACAAATATGTTCTGCGATCTCCTCAATTCGTCCTACGTTTCTTGAAAGAACCGTTGCTCTAATACCGTAGTGAAAACCTATTTTATCAAAATAGAGTAAGTTTTCCCGGATCATTTGATACGAACCCTGGCCGTTCAACCGTGGCCTATTGTAATCCTGAATGTCTTCTGGACCATCCAAGGAAATATTGACGGTCTTGAATGTCTTGGTAATGTAGTTGCGTTTATCGGCGTCAAAAACACCATTTGTAGCAGCAAAAAGTTCTGTCTTTAGCCCTTTTTGGTTTGCTAAATGCTTGGCATAGTCGCAACATTCAACAAGAAGCTCCCACGCCACAGTTGGTTCGCCCCCTCCATGGAAACCTACAGCGAAGGTGTCGTGACCAAGAATTCCGGCATTGTTTGCCACTAAATCAATTCCTGCTTTAGCAATGCTCAAAGGCATGTCGATGGTCTTTTTCCCAGCATCCGCATAGCAATATCGACAACAAAGATTACACCTGCTTGTGAGGAAAAGTGTCACTTCATGTGGACAGAATGGATAATTTTCCGGGTGCGTTGGAAAGTCTGGAACCGCACCGCCTATCACGCCTTCTTCGATAAGAGTTGAGATAATTTGGTTTTCATAAGGACCTTGGGCAGCTAATTTACCCTGGCAATAATCGGCCACAATACCGATCGCCTCATCATTTGCAGTTACTAACCGCTTGCGTAAAGGGGCATAAAGAATTTTCGTACCAGCTCCGATATCAACAACAAAAATCTCATCTTTGCGATGCTTTTTATTTTGTTTCATGAGTCGTATCTTTCGTAGATTTGTGCGTAATAGGGCAATGTGAGGAAGCCTAACCCGCCTAGCTCTGCCACAAATTGTGCTATTTCTGCACAAGAGGTATTTACAACAGGGTGTTTGTTACCTTTCACAATCAACTGTGATATTTGTTCTATAGTATGCTGACCGTTCAAATGGCGGATTATATTCTTTCCCACTTCATTAACAGAGCAGCTAGATATCAGGACTTTGTTCTTGCCAGTGCGATATTCAAAATGATGAAGATCGCCTTTTTTGCTTGATATTATACCTTTTTTTAGTTTAGGTTTGCATGGTGTAGCAGCCTCATGCTCGGATTTAATTATGGCATAATCTTTTTGCCGGCGGCTATTACTCAAAAGGAATTGACCCGATATAATTGTTGCTGTTATTCCTGTGATGGCGTATAAAAGAAATTTGCGACGCTGCAGGTTCTTGCAGGAACTCAAGCCAATGTCCTGTGCACCACGTTCGTCGGTAGAAATGCACACTTTTCTGTCTGGCATAGATCCTCCTTTGAAATTAAACAATCAGCCCAGGTATCGGTATAATCATGCTATTACTTTTTATTCAGCGATATTGAAATAGACCTTATCATTAGAAATTATTGCGTCGTAATAGCTCGTGTTAGGCTGGTGTGATCGCCGAAAATCATATTCCGCTAATGCGAATTTCCCTTGGAGCCAATTTGCGAATCCATCACAGTAAAAATCATGTTCCGATGCTGGAAGGGGAAAACGATCATCCTGTACCATTGGCGCGGTGATCCTTCGTGCTTCTTCTACTCTTCCAATCTTCCAAAGCACCTGTCCTGCATCCAACCGATATTGTCGATTATGTGGCCAATGTTCCACCAATCGTTTAAATTTATCTGCAGCTCTCTGAGGCTGTTCTAAAAGGAAAGAGAGGCTGGCAACAAGGTGAGCGTAATCTGGATTTGTAAATTCAATATTCTTTTCATAATTTTCTAGCATTGTCAATGCCTCATGACTTAGGCCCATTTCAATTAAAACGTAAGCGTAATTAATAAGAATATTTGGCTCGTACACTCCACGAGCGATGAGCTCTTTGTATAACAATTGAGATTCGGCAAAACGTTTGGCGCTTGCTAATGCTTGTGCTTTGAGTATAAAAAAAGAGCGTTTATCCTTTTCCGAAATGATTCTTGCTTCTGTGGCAGTATCGAAGAGTGTATCAACATCTACCGATAAGCCAAGTAAAAGAGTTGTCTTGGCAACCCAACTTTTTGTTGCCGGATCTTGTTTGTCATAGTCGCTCGCTGCTTGGTAGAAATCGAGGGCTTCACGATAATTACCCTGTTGGTATCTTATATATCCCATTACTGCAAATGCATTTTCGTCGATTGAAGAGCTGTTCCAAACATTATTCAAAGTATCGGTTGCCTGCATGAGGTGTCCACATGATATCTGACAAATGGCCTGGACAATGTAGGGATAATAGAAAGATTCTTTCCCAAATTCATTTTCCAAGTTCATAACAAGATAGGTTGATTTTTCCAAGGCAGATTGAAAATCACCACTCATATAGGCATATTGGAACTCATCAAGAATCAGCATCATGCGTCGGTATATGCCAATTTCTCGTTCAGCTTTGTTCGGGCACTTTCCTTTAAGTTCTGTAGATAGTTTGTCCATGAAAGGGAGCTGTTCATCACTCATAAGCAGAGGTCGGTAGATTATTCCCAATATCTCACATATTATCATGACGATTTCTTCTATTGCTTGGCGGGAAAAGAAATCAATTTGATAAAAACGCATACCCGCAAGTTGGTCATACGGCGAAGGCCATTTTCCACACAATTCACAATCTTTCATTAACAGTGGAAGTATTATTAAGTTACCTGCCTGATATTGGCTCATCGCGCTGGAAACTTCGCATGCTGTATAATTGGAAAGGAAGCTGTTTTTTGACAAGACTGGAATAAATGCATTGCATCTCGATATTTTTTGTTCAAGATAGGTGTTTATATCAACCCCTAAAGGAATTTCCTGCCCCTCTGTTGAGTAATCCCAAACAGCGAGCGGTTGAGCGCCCAAACGAGCAATCAAGCGCTGTACCCCAGCGGAGTCCTTGTTCGAAAAGCTAACAAATATTTGTGGCGCTTGCATTGATTACTCCGAAACAACCAAGATACTTGGTGTAATAAACGTGTTATCAGCCGGACTAAAGCTATTAATTAGATTCTGAAAGCTTGTTGGAGAAATGTGGTTTGCCCAGCGAAAGAACGCTGCATATCGCATCGTTGTTGTTAATGCATTATAAACCTGTATGTTCATGTTTCGATGTCGGCGAATGAGTTCTGTCAAAGTGGTACTATATTTTTTGAGTACATACGGGCGTATTGATTGAGGGAGCGCGTCAACGATTTCGGCTCGTCGTTTTTCAAGATAGGTATCTGTGTATTCCTTTAACAACATTTTATATACGCGAGCATTTATTTGCGGGTCCTTGGTTGCCCGGACACCTCCAATTTTTTCCTGCAATTCTTGTTTCCGAGACATCACTTCTTTGTGGATTAGTGCCTCTACTGAATCCATTACACTTTTTTCACAACGAATGTAGCACCAGATAGGGTCGCCGGTGAGGACCAACTTACCCTTCACTACCGAGAATAGAATTGGTGTTTCATAGTCACAAATCACATATCCGAAGTAGTCTTCTTGTTGTATTTTACGCGTCGCCCCCTGAAATGCTTCCCAAGTTTTCCTGTTTTTGTCCACTTGTGGAGAGGATTCACCTTCTCCTAACACATATTGACCATCTTTTTTAGGGAGATCGCACGCTTCTGGTAATATTGTAAGAAAATCAGCCTGGACGATTCGCGTTCCTAATAATGTTTTTTCGAAGGCCGGATGGTAGTTCAGGATCCAATCTCCACGCATGGTATGTCGTTGTTGCAGCACCGAATCCTCCAATTCACCTTGAGAGGTGGCACAAGCATATGAATTAGTGTTTGCATAGAGGGCAATTGGAATTAGTTGCCAATCATAAATGAGCGCAGAAACAGTATCGTCAAATTGTTTGCTATTAGTAAATATGATGTGAAGGCGATCTCCGTCGCTCCTCCTAATATTATAGTCAAACTGGACTGAAACAATAGAGTCGTTCTTCATTCCAACAGCGACTCCATCGAAGGCAATTCCCCCGACCTTGTTAATAAAGTGCAGAGAGGCGATCCCATCAGAAATGTGTGTTCTAACATCAAGGTGTTTGGCAATCGCATCAGCAAAGGTAAGAGGTCCCAGCTTAAGTTCCGCGTTACTATTAAACGGAACTGCTATAAGAATGCTTAGCAAATAGCTCCCGATTCTTAGTTTCATTCTACACCCCCTTTTAATATGCAAATTATCTATTGCAGTATTTACAAATCTTCTGTTTTCATTTTTAGAATTGCTTTTTTTCTTGCTTGTTGTTTTCTGCCTTGAGCCGCGCACATTCATCTTTTACCTGAACTCGGCGATAGGTGACGATGAAGAACCGCAAGATATTGCAGCAGAAAGACTTGAAGACTTTGAAGGTTTTATCGACTGGTGATAAGACCGAAAAGTCTGAAAGCCTTTATGCGCAATAGATTGCGCGTTATTCGCGTCAAGCTATCGCCGAGTT